>CADEDX010000178.1:0-9279 GCA_902826195.1 uncultured Bradyrhizobium sp.
CGGCGAGGAGAAGCTGGTCGAGAGCATATCGCCGTTCTGTTTTGGACCGGCGGGTAGGCTGAAATTCAGCGCAGCGACATAGCTGGCGCTGCCGATCTTTTGCTGCTGGATGTCGGTCTTGGTGTCGTTGTGGCCCTTGAACAGGGAATCAAAGACGGCGCGCGCGGATTCGGCGGTCGATTCGTTTGAGATACCCAGGATGTCGGGGCGGAGTTTGCCCGAAAATGCCGTCTCGGGCGCTTTCGGCTTGATATCGTCGGCCAGAGACGCCGCGGGCACGGATGCCAGCCCCATGACCAAGCTCATGGCAAGCGTCGAAAGCAGCGCATGGCGAGGCATGAA
The DNA here is from genome assembly GCA_902826195.1 of uncultured Bradyrhizobium sp. Classification (GTDB taxonomy): domain Bacteria; phylum Pseudomonadota; class Alphaproteobacteria; order Rhizobiales; family Xanthobacteraceae; genus Bradyrhizobium. The sequence continues at coordinate 343 of CADEDX010000178.1, forward strand.
ACACCTGGGAAATCGGAAACGAAACAATATGTCAGCGAACGGGATTACGCCAAACTTTGAACCGGGATGTCAACATCGCAGGCCGGCGTAGGGGCGGATAGGACTGGCTGTTAACGCTTTGATCCACCTCGCTTTGCCGTGCAACGGCCATACCGATAGGCTACGTCGCGGCGATGTGGGGATCGGGCGCAGGATGCTGCCGCTTGGGTTGCGGCTCCCCGGACATGGGATATCTCTAAGTGTCTGAATTATTTGATGAAGTAGACGAGGAGGTCCGTCGCGATCAGCTCAAGAAGCTGTGGGACCGATACTCCCTTTATATCATTGCCGCGATGATTCTGATCATCGCCGCCGTCGGTGGCTGGCGCGGCTACGAGTATGTGGAAGCCAAGAAGGCAGCTGAAGCCGGCGCTGCGTTCGACAAGGCCGTCGAGCTTTCCGAAGCCAACAAACATGCCGAGGCTGAAGCGGCCTTCGCCGAACTCGTCGCCAAGGCGCCGTCCGGCTATCGCGTGCTGGCGCGGTTGCGGATGGCGACCGAAGTCGCCAGCCGCGATCCGCAGGCGGCAGCCAAGCTGTTCGATGAGATCGCCGCCGACCGCAGCGTCGGCGCAGCCGAGCAGGATCTGGCGCGAATTCGCGCCGCGCAGCTGCTGCTGGAAAGCGCTGGCTATGCCGACATGAAAGCGCGCCTCGAAGCCGCTGTCGCGCCGGGGTCGACCTTCCGCCATACCGCGCGAGAACTGTTGGCGCTGTCGGCATGGCGCGCCAATGATGCCGCGGCGACGCGGCAATGGCTGGATATGATCGCCGATGACGGCGAGACGCCGCCGAGCCTGCGCTCGCGCGCCGAAGCGCTGCAGGCCTTGCTGCCGCCGGTCGCCAAGAGCTGACGCGTACCAACCGATTTGAGTGGGAAACCCAGGATGCGCCGCCCGCAACGTTTGATCGCAACCGCCGTCCTCATCGCGCTTTCGGGCGCGCTGGCGGGTTGTGGCAGCACGGCCGGTTTCGACCCGTCCGACCTGCTCGACTTCCTCGACACCAAGAAGAAGCTGCCCGGCGACCGCAAGCCGGTGTTCCCCGAAGGCGTCCCGGGCCTTGAACAGGGCGTGCCGAAGGACCTCTATCGGGGCGCCCGCCAGCAGGATGACCCGAACGCTCAGGCCGCCGCGGCACCTCCGCCGGTGGAGGAGCCGAAAGCCAAGCGCGGTGCGAAATCCAAGGGCAGGCAGGCGGCGGCCCCGACCGACGCTGCGCCCGATGAGGAAGGCAGCACCGCCGCCGCGCCGCCGGCGCCCAAGCCGGCCAAGATCGTGCGCAAGCGCACCACCGCGCCGCCGCCGGACCAGTCGTCCGCGCCTGCGCAGTCGCCGCAGCAATCCGCATTCCCGGCCCCAATGCCGAGCGGTACGTTCACGCGTTGATTTGTTTCACATAGCGTTTTCAAGCGAAGTGGAAGCCAGTTCGCGTGAAGAAAACGCGTCAAAAATAATCGGAAGCCCTCTTCAATTCTGATTTCAGAATTGAAGAGGGTTTTCTTCTTCGATTGACACGCCCTGCGAAAAGGGCGTCTGGATTATTTATGTCCTTTACGATCGCCATCATCGGCCGGCCCAATGTCGGCAAATCGACGCTGTTCAACCGGCTGGTTGGGCAGAAGCTCGCGCTGGTCGATGACGAGCCCGGGGTGACGCGTGACCGCCGCGAGGGCAATGCGCGTCTCGGCGATCTCGAATTCACCGTGATCGACACCGCCGGCCTCGACGAGGGCGCCAAAGGCTCTCTCACCGCCCGGATGCAGGAGCAGACCGAGACCGCGATCGGCCTCGCCGACGCGCTGATGTTCTTGATCGACGCGCGCGCAGGCCTGACGCCCAACGATCGCACCTTTGCCGAAGTCGCGCGCCGCGCCAACAAGCCGGTGGTGCTGGTCGCCAACAAGAGCGAGGGCAGGCACGGCGAAGTCGGCGCGATGGAATCCTACGCGCTCGGCCTCGGCGATCCAATCCAGATCTCCGCCGAGCACGGCGAGGGCATGAGCGATCTCTACGACGCGTTGCGCGTGCTGATGCCGGAGCCGGTCGAGGAGAGCGAAGAGTTCGACGACGATGATATCATCGTTTCGGATGAAGAACTCGCGCTGCGTCCGATCCGCGTCGCCATCGTCGGCCGTCCCAATGCTGGAAAATCCACGCTGATCAATCATCTGCTCGGCGAGGAGCGGCTGTTGACCAGCGCCGAGGCCGGCACCACGCGCGATTCCATTTCGGTCGAGATCGCCTGGCAGGGACGCGAATTTCGCGTGTTCGATACCGCGGGGCTCAGGCGGCGCTCGCGGATCGAGGAGAAGCTGGAAAAGCTGTCGGTGGCGGATGCCTTGCGCGCGGTGCGCTTTGCCGAAGTCGTCGTGATGATGATGGATGCGCAGAACCGGTTCGAGGAACAGGATCTGCGCATCGCCGACTTGATCGAGCGCGAGGGACGCGCGATCGTGCTCGCGGTCAACAAATGGGATCTGATGGAGCGCAAGACCCATCTGATTTCGGCGCTGCGCAGCGATGCCGATCACTGGCTGCCGCAGATGAAGGGCGTTCCCATCGTCGCGGTATCCGGCCTGATGGGCGAGGGCATCGATCGCCTGATGACCGCGATCCAGGATGCCTATGCGGTCTGGAACAAGCGCGTGCCGACGGCCACCCTCAATCGCTGGTTCGAGCAGGCGGTCGACGCCAACCCGCCGCCCGCGGTCTCCGGCCGACGGCTGAAGCTGAACTACATCACGCAGGCCAAGGCGCGGCCGCCGAGCTTCATCCTGTTCTGCTCGCGCGCCGACGCCGTGCCGCAATCATACTTGCGCTATCTCACCAACTCGATGCGCGAGGCTTTCGATCTGCCGGGCACGCCGATCCGCATCACGCTGCGTGAAAAGGCCAACCCGTTCGCCCACAAGCGCAAGCGGCCGTCATGAGCGAGGCGGCGTCCGCGCAGGCTGCCGAGACGCCGCCGGCACGCAGCGGCGCCGCAGCCTTCATCTTCGTCACCATCCTGCTCGACATGCTCGCGCTCGGCCTGATCCTGCCGATCCTGCCAAAGCTCGTCGAAAGCTTTGTCGACAACGACACCGCGACGGCAGCGCGCATCTTCGGCCTGTTCGGCACCGCATGGGCGCTGATGCAGTTCCTGTTTTCGCCAATCCTCGGCGGGCTATCGGACCGCTTTGGCCGCCGGCCGGTGGTGCTGCTGTCGAACTTTGGCCTGGCGCTGGATTACGTGCTGATGGCGCTGGCGCCGTCGCTGCTGTGGCTGCTCATCGGTCGGGTGATCTCGGGCATCACCTCGGCCAGTATCTCGACGGCCTTTGCCTATATCGCCGACGTGACGCCACCGGAACGGCGCGCGGCGGTGTTCGGCAGGATCGGCGCGGCGTTCGGCGCCGGCTTCATTCTCGGCCCTGCAATCGGCGGGCTGCTTGGCGGCATGGATCCGCGCCTGCCGTTCTGGATCGCGGCAGGTCTCAGTTTTGCGAATACGCTCTATGGCTGGCTGATCCTGCCGGAGTCGCTGCCGCCTGATCGCCGTGCGCCGTTCAGATGGAAGAGCGCCAACCCGCTCGGCGCGCTGCATCTGTTGCGCTCGAACCGGATTCTCGCCGGCCTGTCGCTGGCGAATTTCTTCGCCCAGGTCGCGCATGTCGTGCTGCCGTCCACCTTCGTGCTCTACGCCACCTACCGCTACGGCTGGGATACGACGACGGTCGGCTTGACGCTGGCTTTGGTCGGCGTCTCCGCCATGGTGGTGCAGGGCGCGGGCGTGGGTCCGATCGTCAAGCGCCTCGGCGAACGCCGCGCGCTGCTCGCAGGGCTCGCATCCGGCGCATTGGGATTCTTCATCTATGGCGCCGCCCCGACCGGGCATCTGTTCTGGATCGGCATTCCCGTGATGTCGTTGTGGGGTGTGGCCGGCGCGGCGCTGCAGGCGCTGACGACGCAACTCGTGGCGCCCGATCAGCAGGGCCAGTTGCAGGGCGCGACCAACAGCGTCAACAGCATCGCCCAGATGCTGGGACCGTTCCTGTTTACGCTGACCTTTGCGTATTTCATCAGCGATCATGCGCCGGTGAAAATGCCGGGCGCGCCGTTCCTGCTGGCGGCGGCGTTGCTGGGGCTCGCGGTTCTGATCGCGTGGCGGACGCTGAAAAAGTAGGGCGGGTTAGCCGGAGGCGTAACCCGCCGTTTGCTTCGCGTGAAGGAAAATAGGTGGGTTACGCCTTCGGCTAGACTAACCCACCCTACTTTTCTTACTTCTTAACCAGCGGGCAGTCGCTGGCTTCCAGCGGCTTGGCAGCATCTTCCGGCGCGATCGTGGCGATCTGCTTGTAGTAATCCCACGGACCCTTCGACTCTTCCGGCTTCTTCACTTCGAACAGATAAGCCGGGATCAGACGGCGGCCGTCGGCGCGCAGCGGTCCCTTGCCAAACAGGGTATCGTCGGTCGGCAGCTCCTTCATCTTGGCGACGACCTTGGCGCCGTCGTTCGGATTGCCGCCGAGCGCTTCCATGGCCTTCAGATAATGTAGCACCATGGCGTAGTTGCCGGCCTGCGTCATCGAGGGCATCGCGTTCTTGTTGGCGAGCGCGGAGAACCGCTTCGACCAGGCGCGCGTTGCATCGTTCATGTCCCAGTAGAAGGACTCCGTGAACGTCAGGCCCTGCGCGGTCTTCAGCCCGAGCGAATGCACGTCGTTGATGAACAGCAGCAGCGCGGCGAGTTTCTGGCCGCCCGCGACGATTCCGAATTCCGCCGCCTGCTTGATCGAGTTCGTGGTGTCGCCGCCGGCATTCGCAAGCCCGATGACCTTGGACTTGGAGGCCTGCGCCTGCAGCAGGAAGGAAGAGAAATCGGCGGTGTTGATCGGCGCCTTGACGCCGCCGAGCACCTTGCCGCCATTGGCGGTCACCACTGCGGATGTGTCGCGCTCGAGCGCGGCACCGAACGCGTAGTCGGCGGTCAGGAAGAACCAGCTGTCGCCGCCGGACTTGGTCAGCGCCTTGCCGGTGCCGTTGGCGAGCATATAGGTGTCGTAGGTGAAGGAGACGGTGTTCGGCGTGCACGCCTTGCCGGTGAGGTCGGCGGTCGCGGCGCCCGAGTTGAGCAGGACCTTGTTCTTCTCCTTGACCAGGTTGTTGACGGCGAGCGCCACACCCGAATTCGGCGTGTCGGCGATCGCATCGACCTTGTCATTGTCGAGCCACTGCCGTGCGATGTTGACGCCCACATCCGGCTTGTTCTGGTGGTCGCCGGAGACGACCTCGATCTTCCAGCCCTTCTTGGTGAGACCGGAATCCTCGATCGCCATCTTGATCGCGACCACCGAGTTGGGACCGCCGATGTCGGCATACAGGCTCGACATGTCGTTAAGCACGCCGATCTTGACGGTCTTTTCCTGGGCCAGCGCCGGCGTCGCAAGGCCGAGCGCGGCAACCGCAACGGACGTGGCAAAGCGCCGCGCAAATCTATTCGTCATGGTATTCCTCCGGAAATGGTTATTCGCCGGCTCTCTTTTCGGAACCTGCCAGCTGCCCTGCGATAGTCTTTCTCGCACGCGGGGGCAATCCGCCTAACGTAGCGCGTCAACGTAGCGCGGCGGAGGTCAACCTGAACTTCTGGATCCGCTTTCCGGTATCGACCTCGGCGGTATAGACGTTGCCCTTGGCGTCCACCGCCATGGCGTGAATCCAATGGAACTGCCCGGCATTGCGGCCGCTGCGGCCGAAACTGCCGACAACGGTACCATCGTCCCGTTTCAGCACCCGGATTTCGTTGTTTTCGCCGTCGGCGCTGAGCAAGTAGGTCTGCTTCGGGTCGGGCCAGATCGCAATGTCCCACACCGCGCCGTTGCCGAGCGTGTTCTTTTCGTAGAACCATTCCTTAACGAAGGTTCCATCTCTCCTGAACACCTGGATGCGGTTGTTGATGCGGTCGCAGACGTAGAGCAATCCGTCGTTGGCGAGCTTCACGCAATGCACGGGATTGGCGAATTGCTTCGGAGGCGGCGCCTTGGGGTCGTAGGCCGGCTGCTTGTCGTCGCTGGGCGGATTGCCGTAGGCGCCCCAGTGCCGCTTGTAGGCGCCGGTCGTGGCGTCGAACACGATGACGCGGCGATTGCCGTAACCGTCGGCAACGAAGATTTCGTTGGCGTCCTTGTCGACCGCAGTCTCAGCGGGCTTGCCGAGCTGCGTGGTGTCGCTCGAGCCCTTGCTCGGCGCGATCTTGCCGATCTGCATCACGAACTTGCCGTCGGCGGTGAACTTCAAAATCGCATTGTCGTTGTCGGCATTGCCGCCGACCCAGACAAATCCCTTGTCGTCCACTTCGATGCCGTGCTCGCGGCCGACCCATTCATAGCCGTCGCCGGGTCCGCCCCAGGAACGCAGCAGATTGCCGTCGGCATCGAACTCCAGCACCGGCGGCGCCGACACGCAGCACTTCGATCGGGGCGGGTTCAGCGACGCGCCCTTCTCGTCGTCGGTGAGCGAGCGCGGACGATGGATCACCCAGATGTGGTCTTTGGAATCGACGGTGATGCCGCCGACCTGGCCGAGGATCCAGTTGTTCGGCAGTGGCTTCGGCCAGGCCGCTTCGACCGCGAAGGTCGGGATGTCGCCGGCGCGCGAGGAGGCAGGCGCAGCGAGGAGCATTGCAGCGGCGAAGCAGGCAGAGATGGCTGTGAAGAGATACTGGCGGGCGCGTTGTCGCGTCGGCGTCATAGGAGCCTCCCGATGTTTTTTCTTGGCGGGTTGTCCCGCTCGGCAGGCAGTCAATCGCGGGGAGGAAGGAGTGTCAACCGGCTCGGCCGTCATTGCGGGGAGCGCAGCGACGAAGCAATCCATGCCTCGGCAAGCGGCGAAACGGATTGCTTCGCTGCGCTCGCAATGACGCTGAGAGAGTTTACGCCGGCGGATGAAAACTGATCAGCGTCCGCGTCCTGTAGTCATACAGCTTGCCGGTCTCGGTCCACTCCGGCGCGCACATCGGCACGATGAATTCGGCCGCCTGTTCCGGTGTATCCAGCGTCATCGGGTCTTCGCCGGGAAACACGCTGGCGCGCATGCGGGTGCGGATCGGGCCGGGGCTGAACAGATTGACGCGCAGTGTCGTGGTCAAGGTCTCGTTGGCCCAGGAGCGCGCCAGTGTGTCGAGCGCCGCTTTCGAAGCCGCATAGGGGCCCTGATAGGCATTCGCCTTGCTGGCGGCGCCCGAGGTGATGAACACGGCGCGGCCGGCGTCCGAAACCTTGAGCAGCGGGTCCATGCAGCGGATGAGCTGGAAGTTGGCGGTGACGTTGATCGCTATCACGTCGTTCCACGGCTTCAGTTCGATATGGCCGAGCGGCGAGGACGGGCCGGCGATTGCGGCATTGCCGACGAGGATGTCCAGCTTGCCGTGACGCTCGTGCAGCGCCGCGCCGAGGCGTGCGATGCCGTCGAAATCGGTGAGGTTGAGCGGCACCAGCGTCGCGCTGCCGCCGTCCTTCCTGATCTCGTCGTCGAGTTCTTCCAGCCCGCCTTGCGTGCGCGCGACGGCCACGATGTGCGCGCCGGCGCGGGCCAGCGCGCGCGCCGTGGCATATCCGATGCCGCGTGAGGCGCCGGTGACGAGCGCGATGCGGGAGGCGAGGGGTTTGGTCATGATCTAGGCCTTCGTCATGCCCGGCCTCGTGCCGGGCATCCACGTCGTTGCGGCGGGTTTTACAGACGTGGATGGCCGGGACAAGCCCGGCCATGACGGAAAATGACTAGATTAATCGCCGCAATGCGCCGTCAGCTCGCCTCCGCCAGCAGCGACAATTGCCTCGGCTGCGGCTCGACCTGGGTCTGGTCGGTGAGGTGCGTCGGATAAACGCCGGTAAAACAATGATCCGAGAACTTTGGATTGGCCGGATCGCGACCGGGTTCGCCCATGGCGCGGTACATGCCGTCGATCGACAGGAACGCCAGCGAGTCCGCGCCGATGATCTCGCGCATCTCTTCGAGCGAATGGGTCGCCGCGAGAAGTCCGCCGCGGTCCGGTAGATCGATGCCGTAATAGTCGGGGTACAGGATGGGCGGCGAGGCGAGGCGGAAATGCACTTCGCGGGCGCCGGCGTCGCGCATCATGCGCACGATCTTCTTCGACGTGGTGCCGCGCACCAGCGAATCGTCGATCAGGATGATGCGCTTGCCTTCGATCGCGGCGCGGTTGGCCGAATGCTTCATGCGCACGCCGAGTTCGCGCACGCTTTGGGTCGGCTGGATGAAGGTGCGGCCGACGTAATGGTTGCGGATAATGCCGAGTTCGAACGGCACGCCGGAATGCTGGCTGTAACCGATCGCGGCGGGGACGCCGGAATCCGGCACCGGCACCACGACGTCGACCTCGACGTGGCTCTCGCGCGCCAGCTGGGCGCCAAAGGCCTTGCGGACGTCGTAGACCGCGCGGCCGCCGACGATGGAGTCCGGCCGCGAGAAATAGATGTATTCGAAGATGCACGGCCGCGGCGGCTTCGGCGGGAACGGCTTGTGGCTGTGCGCGCCGGCCTCGTCGAACACGATGATCTCGCCGGGCTCGATGTCGCGGACATATTTGGCGCCGATCATGTCGAGCGCACAGGTTTCCGAGGTCAGGATCGGGCGGCCGTCGAGGTCGCCGAGCACGAGCGGGCGGATGCCGAGCGGATCGCGCGCGCCGATCAGCTTCTTGTTGGTCAGCGCGACCAGCGCGTAGGCGCCTTCGATCGCACGCAGTGACTCTACGAAGCGATCGATGAAGCGGCCGCGCCGGGATTGCGCAACCAGGTGCAGGATCACCTCGGTATCGGTGGTCGACTGCATCATCGCGCCGTTCTTGACGAGTTCGCGGCGCAGCGTCAGCCCGCTGGTGAGGTTGCCGTTATGG
>CADEDX010000178.1:9289-11373 GCA_902826195.1 uncultured Bradyrhizobium sp.
CGGGCAGGCGCTCAATCACTTCGCGGCGGGAGAAGGTGTCGCCGACGAGACCGAGCCGGCGTTCCGAGTGGAAGCGGCTGCCGTCGAAGGAGACGATGCCGGCGGCTTCCTGCCCGCGATGCTGCAGGGCGTGCAGTCCGAGTGCGGTGATGGCGGCGGCTTCGGGATGGCCGAAGATGCCGAATACGCCGCATTCCTCGCGCAGCGTGTCGCCTTCGAGATCGTCCTGCAACTCGATGCCAAGATTCAGGTTAGGATTCGGATCGAGTTGGCCGGCTGGATCGGAAGGGTTTTGCATCGCGTCCATCGCCTCTCTGTCTTGGCCAGTTAGCGGCCCTGGATCAGCGGCCTGCCGGCTTTTCGATCAGCTTTTTAAGGCCGTCGCGGGCAGGCTTGCTGTAGCCATCGCCGGACGCAGGGGCTGCCTGGTCGGCGTCAGTTTGGTCGTCTTCAGGTTTATTCTTCTTGAATCGCTTTAAGATGGTGTTCTCGGGGTCGTCAGGCAAGAGCGACATTAACCAATCCCCGGTTCCCTGCAGGACCACACGGGATTTTGCACCGGTTATCCAGTCCGGGCGCTGCTTGTCCGGGACCAGCCAGCTGAAGAACAGAAATGCGACCACGACGATCAAAAGGCCGCGGCCCAACCCAAAGAGGAATCCAAGCGTGCGGTCGAGCGCGCCGATCCGCGAATCCAGGATCATGTCGGAGATTCGCACCGTGATGACGGACACCACGATCAGCGTGCCGATGAAAGTGCCGGCGACGACGGCCACGGCTGCGACCGTATCGTTGCCGATATAGGCTTTTGCGGTCGGCAGCAGTTTTGCGAAGGCATACAGCGTCACCAGCGCCGCCGCACCCCATGCCGCGATCGACAGGATCTCGCGCATGAAGCCGCGCACCATCGCGAGCAGCCCCGAAATCAGCATCACTCCGAGCAGGACGAGATCGAGTATCGTTATCGGCATCGGCTGGTCAGGTCCGCTCGTAAGTCCCTTTAGCAGCGAATCGGCGGCTCGGGATCACCCCAAGTGAGGGGCTGACGGCATATCCCGCAAGGCCGGATATCGCGCCATTCCACCCCGCCTTTCGCGCGGGTTGTATAGCGGCGAGGGCGGGGCGCGTCACGCCGCTTTAGCTGGTTTCACGACGGAATCGCGACGGTGTGGCATTTTTCTCCGTCGCGGCCTCGCGATTGGCGTTCCGCTCGTCCGCGCCTGCGTTTCTTGGCGTGCCGCGCGCCGCGATATCGGCCACCAGGCTGGTCAGGCCGCCGATGCTGTTCAGTATCAGCCCGCCATCGCCGCCGACCTCGCCACGGGCCGATTCGGGCAGAACCGCGCGGCCAAACCCCAGTTTCGCGGCTTCCTTCAACCGGGCCGACGTCTGCGCCACCGGGCGGACTGCGCCGGAGAGTGAAATTTCGCCGAAATAAACCGCATCCGTCGGTAACGGCGCGTTCACCAAGGATGAAACCAGTGCGGCGGCGGCCGCCAGATCGGCCGCGGGCTCCTGGATGCGCAGGCCGCCCGCGACATTCAGATAGACGTCGTAGCCGGACAGCTTGACCCCGCAATGGGCCTCCAGCACCGCCAGCACCATTGCCAGCCGGCTCGTATCCCAGCCCACCACGGCCCGACGGGGCGTGCCGAGCGTGGTCGGCGCCACCAGCGCCTGCAGTTCCACCAGCACCGGGCGGGTGCCTTCGATGCCGGCGAACACCGCGGTGCCCGGGCTGCCGAGGTCGCGTTCGGACAAGAACAATTCGGAAGGGTTGGAGACCTCGCGCAGGCCGAGGCCGGTCATCTCGAACACGCCGATTTCATCGGTCGGGCCGAATCGATTCTTCATCGCGCGCAAAATGCGGAAATGCTGCGAGCCTTCGCCTTCGAACGACAGCACCGCGTCGACCATGTGCTCGACCACGCGGGGACCGGCGATCTGGCCGTCCTTCGTGACATGCCCGACCAGGATGATCGCGGCGCCGGATTTCTTGGCAAATCGAATCAGCGCCTGCGCCGAGGCACGGACCTGCGTCACCGTTCCCGGCGCCGATTCCACCGTGTCGGTCCACATGGTCT
>CADEDX010000179.1 GCA_902826195.1 uncultured Bradyrhizobium sp.
AATTCCTACAAGTGAGCCATATACGAAGTGTTGCGACGATCGGTTGAATCCGCTCAGTATCCCAGAAACCGGAAGATCATGCCGAGGAGCCGCGGCGTACTGGATCCCCGCCTTCGCGGGGATGACGAGCGGAACGGGCGGCGACTCCGCGAGCAGGGGATGACGTTCCGTTTATGTTTCGTTCACCCGGCTCTGGCGTTATCACTACGCCATGACACTCCCACCGATTCGCCAACCCGTCCGGATCATCGGCATCGACCCCGGCCTGCGCCGCACCGGCTGGGGCGTGATCGAGACCGAGGGCAACCGGCTGGTCTTCATCGGGTGCGGCTCGGTGGAGCCTTCGGACGATCTGCCGATGGCAAGCCGCCTGCTCGCGATCCACGAGGGGCTCGCCGCCGTGCTTGGCGATTTCCGCCCGGCGGAGGCCGCGGTCGAACAGACCTTTGTCAACAAGGACGGCGTCGCCACGCTGAAGCTCGGCCAGGCCCGCGGCGTCGCCATGTTGTCGCCCGCGATGTTCGGCATTTCGGTTGCGGAATACGCGCCCAACCAGGTGAAGAAGACGGTGGTCGGTGCCGGCCATGCCGACAAGAACCAGATCGCCGTGATGCTGAAGATCTTGCTGCCGAAGGCCGAGCCGAAATCGCCCGATGCGGCTGACGCGCTGGCGATCGCGATCACGCACGCCCATCACCGCCAGGGCGCGGCGCTGCGGCTGAGGGTGGCCAGCCTATGATCGGCAAGCTCAAGGGCCTGATCGACTCCTACGGCGAGGATTATGTGATCCTCGACGTCGGCGGCGTCGGCTATCAGGTGCACTGCTCGTCGCGCACGCTGCAGGCGCTGCCGTCGCCCGGCGAGGCTGCCGTGCTCTCGATCGAGACCTATGTGCGCGAGGACCAGATAAAGCTGTTCGGCTTCCGCAGCGATGTCGAGCGTGAATGGTTTCGCCTGCTGCAGACCGTGCAGGGCGTCGGCGCCAAGGTGGCGCTCGCCGTGCTCTCGACACTGCCGCCGGCCGATCTCGCGAATGCGATTGCGCTGCGCGACAAGGCGGCGGTGTCGCGCACGCCCGGCGTAGGGCCGAAAGTCGCCGAGCGCATCGTCTCCGAACTGAAGGACAAGGCGCCGGCGTTCGCCAATGTCGATCCGGCCGTGGTGCATCTCGCCGGCGCGCTCGACGATCAGCGCGCGCCGCGCCCGGTGACGGATGCGATCTCCGCGCTGGTCAATCTCGGCTACGGGCAGCCGCAGGCGGCGGCGGCGATCGCCGCGGCGTCGCGCAGCGCGGGCGAGAAGGCCGAGACAGCACAGCTGATCCGGCTGGGCCTGAAGGAATTGTCGAAGTGAGTGCCGAGACCGTAGGGTGGGCAAAGCCAACGGGTCGCGCGAATGCGCGCCCGATGACAGGCTCCGCGTGCCAACATTTGATATACTGGCTGAGATGGTGGGCACGGCGCGCTGCGCCTTTGCCCACCCTACGATCTGCGTAAAGGAAAGCATGCCGAGCAAGAAAGACCAGGAACTGATCGACGCGGCCACCAAAGCCATCAGTCGTCGCTATCGCAACGACTGGCAGGAGGTCGGCGCCGCCATGCGCACGCGCGACGGCCGTATCGTCACCGGCGTCAATATCGACGCCTATATTGGCCGGATCGCCGTCTGTGCCGAGGCGATTGCCATCGGCCGCGCCATCACCGAGAAGGGCGATCACGGCATCGAGACCATCGTCGCCGTGCGCCATCCCAAGCCCGGCGAGCACGGCAAGATCGCGGTGGTTTCGCCGTGCGGTATCTGCCGTGAGTTGATCTACGACTATGATGCCAAGGCGAAGGTGATCGTGCCCGACAGCGGCCGCGCGCCGAAAGTCGTCAGCATCGGCGAGCTCCTGCCCAACAAGTACAAGCGAGGCATCGAGTGAACACGCCCTCGCGCATCGTCACGCCCGAGCGCCGGTCCGACGACGTCGGCGACACCGTGCTGCGCCCGCAATTGCTGTCGGAGTTCGTCGGCCAGGCGCAGGCGCGCAGGAATCTCTCGATCTTCATCGAGGCGGCGCGCAAGCGGGGCGAGGCACTGGATCACGTGCTGTTCGTGGGTCCGCCCGGCCTCGGCAAGACCACGCTGGCGCAGATCGTGGCGCGCGAACTCGGCGTCGGATTTCGCGCCACGTCCGGTCCCGTCATCGCGAAGGCCGGCGATCTGGCCGCGCTGCTGACCAATCTCGAAGAGCGCGACGTGCTGTTCATCGACGAGATCCATCGGCTCAGCCCGGCCGTGGAAGAGGTGCTTTATCCCGCGATGGAGGATTTTCAGCTCGACCTCATCATCGGCGAGGGACCGGCGGCGCGTTCGGTCAAGATCGATCTGGCAAAATTCACGCTCGTCGGGGCCACCACGCGCGCCGGCCTTTTGACCAATCCGCTGCGCGACCGCTTTGGCATTCCGGTGCGGCTGAATTTTTACACCGAGGAAGAGCTTGAGAAAATCGTCACGCGTGGCGCCCGCGTGCTCAACATTGGCATGACGTCCGATGGCGCCAACGAGATCGCGCGCCGCGCCCGCGGTACGCCGCGGATCGCCGGCCGCCTGCTGCGCCGCGTGCGCGACTTTGCGTCCGCAGCCGATGCAAGCTCCGTCGACCGCGCCATCGCCGACCACGCGCTGAGCGCGCTGGAGGTCGATGCCGCCGGCCTCGACGCGATGGACCGCCGCTACCTCACGACGATCGCGCTGAACTATGGCGGCGGCCCGGTCGGCGTCGAGACCATGGCGGCGGCGCTGTCCGAGCCGCGCGACGCGATCGAGGACATCATCGAGCCGTTTTTGATCCAGTGTGGCTATCTGCAGCGCACCCCGCGCGGCAGATTGTTGACCTCGCACGCCTTCCGCCATCTCGGCATTGCCGAGCCGGCGCGTGATCCATCACAGTTCGGATTGTTCGGCAACGGCGACAGCGACGACTGATCGCTTCGAACCCGATCATTCCAGAGATGCACCAAGGGCAACATGCCGGGCGCGGGTCAGCGTCGGGTCTGCTGGCTGTCGCGATCGATCGGATTGAAGCCGGAGTGAAACGCGAGGCCGCGGTCAACGAGCGCTTTCACGACCTGCTCGGCGCGCCTGGTTTGCCCGCGCGTCTGATGAGCTGAGGGCGCGGCTGGACGGGCTGGTCGAACAGAACTCTGGTGAGAAGCTCCTCAAGCCCTGCTGACGATCTGCACAAACCCAACGCAATTCGGGCCTAATCCATTCCCATGTTGGCGGTCCATCACGATTGGATCGACATGTTAACGCGCCGTCATTTTCTGAAAGCCGTGGGTGGACTGGGCGCGGTGGGCATTTCCACCACCGCGTATGGATTCAGTGCGCCGGTCGTGCGGCTCCGTGTCGCGCGGTACCACATCTCGCCGCCGCACTGGCCAGCAGGCTTCAAGCTCCGGATCGCCGCGATTGCCGACCTCCATGCCTGTGATCCCTGGATGTCGCTCGATCATATCCAGGCGATCGTCGAGCGCACCAATGCGCTCAAGCCTGACGTCGTCGTCATGCTCGGCGACTATGTGGCCGGCCACCGCAAGGTGAGGCGCTTTATTCCCGATGCGGAATGGGCGCGCGTGCTCGCCGGCCTGAAGGCGCCGCTTGGCGTGTATGCGGTGCTCGGCAATCACGACTGGTGGGAAGACAAGACCGTACAGCGGGAAGGGCAGGGACTGCCTTCCGCGGGCCGCGCGCTGGAAGCCGTCGGCATCCCGGTCTACGAGAACGATGCCAGGAAACTCTCTAAGAACGGCCATTCGTTCTGGATCGCTGGTCTCGGCGATCAACTGGCGTATATGCCCGCCCGTCGCTTCCGGCCGGTCAAGCGCATCGGCGTCGACGATCTCGGCGCGACGCTGGCGAAGGTCACGGATGACGCGCCGATGATCCTGATGGCGCATGAGCCTGATATCGCCCGCCGCGTGCCTTCGCGCGTCGCGCTGCAGCTTTCCGGGCATACCCATGGCGGTCAGGTGCGAATGCTGGGCTGGTCGCCGGTCTCCCCTTCCGGGCAGCAGCTCGCCTACGGCCATATCAAGATGAACTGCGACGTCGTCGTCTCCGGCGGCCTCGGCTGCAGCATCATGCCGTTCCGGTTGGGTGTTCCCCCAGAAATCGTGCTGGTGACGCTGGGTGCACCCCGGCCGGCGGTGGCGTAGCGGAACCGCGCTGCGCTTGCGTGCCGGGCTGATTTTGCGCAAAAGCAAAGCTTTCCAGCGCGATCAGGGACCGCAAGTGACATCACCTATTCTCGACGGCGAGATCCGCGACGGCCGCCACCACATGCAGGTTCGGGTCTATTACGAAGACACGGATTTCTCTGACTGGACGTTGTCGTAGTAGGCAGTACTGATCGTTCCTGTTTTGTCGCGGTCTTCTGAGAAAATCTTCATGCTGAAAAGGGCAGCGGCATTCAGGTACGGTGTATATTCGTAGGGCATCCGCTTGCGCACCGGATGCACTATAATGCAATCGACCAAGTTACGGAAAGCGATGCGGGTTTCGATCGCCTTAGGATTTATCTTGAGCGCGGTGACCAGTCTCTTAGCTTCCGAACGATATCGGTCACCGAACTTCGGGTGATCGAACGGGATCACGTTTTCGCCGCCACTGCCCAACAACCGCAAGCGCTCCTCGACAGTTTCCCGTTCCACGTCGCATTCATCTATCCGCTTGACCAACTCATCCGGTTTGCGATGGCTGTTTGCGATCGCATATGACAAGCGTTCGATCTCCGTATTCAGCACACGGCGTCGACGCTCTAGGTTAGAGCGTTCGCTGTCCTTTCTCTGATCGCTCTTCCGCTCTTCCTTCCAAGCACGCATCGCCTCTTCAATGGCTTTCGGCGAAAGCAATCTTACTTCCATTTTTTCGGCAACATCGTTCAGTAGAACGTCCATATCAAAGCTGCGGGTATGCTCGCACGTGCCTCGCTGATGCGCGTTGGCGCATGCGGCCCGCGGGCCGCCATTCCGGGAGGATTGAGCGATTCGCATACGACCGTTGCAGACGCAGCACCGAAGAACTCCCGCAAGCGGGTGCTCATTGTTGCGCGGGACCACGGGTCGGCGCCGCGGCTTGCCGGTCGGCCCGAACATATGGATAGCGCGTTCACTGCGAACCTTCTGCGCGCTATCCCAGAGCTCTTGCGGAATAATCCGGAGCTCGGCGTTTTTGACGATGATGTGACGTTCCTCCGGATTGCGGCGCTTCTGCTTCTTCTGTGTTTCCGGATTGAGAATTGTTGAGCGAACATTCCAATGTATCTCGCCGATATACAGCTCGTTCCCGATAATGCCGCGACCATGGCGACCGCCAGTGATGCACTGATGATTCCAGGTGGTACGACCAGCCTTGTTCTTGTGACGCGTGGCCCCAGGGGAGAGCACGCCTTCGCGGGTGAGATCGGCGGCGATATCTCGCGTTGAACGGCCCGACGTATACTCGATGAAGATACGGCGCACGATCTTCGCTTCGCTCTCGTCGATCATCCGCTCGCCAGGCGCTCCCGGCTTCGGCCGATAACCATAGGCGTATGAGCCGGGAATTCTTCCGTTGTTGACAGCGTTATCATGCCCGCGCCGAACCTTGTCAGCGAGCTGCGGCTTGTAGATCGTATTGTAGAGGCTTGCGATGCTGATGTCAGTTGCGGTCGCATAAACGCCTTTCTGATCCATCAGCTCAACGCGGTTGAATTCAAGCACCTGCTTGAGGCGCTGGATGGTTGCGGGATCGCGCGACAGGCGGTCGAAATGCTCGACGATGATCACGTCAAAGTCATGCTTTCGCACACCATTGAGCAATAGTTGATAGCCGTCGCGCGCATCTTCGGTAAGGCCAGACTTTGCAGCGTCAACAAATTCACCAACGACATCTAGGTCGTTTCGTGCGGCGACCTTCCGGCAGAGCAATAGCTGGCCGTCAATCGACGTCGCTTTCTGCATGTCGCTCGAATAGCGGGCGTATATCACGGCCCTCTTTTTTGGTAACGGTGTCGCCATCCCGTTCCTCTATCGGCTGCCCCAAACCGTCGTTTTCATCCCGCGCAAGCTGCCGTCCGATGGCACGCGCCAGCTCAAACCAAATTTCCTCATTGCCGGGATTGTCCCAACTTTGAGGATGGGAAGGATCAAGCGGTCGGATGATCGCCTTTTGCCCCCGAGGCGATCGGATTCGGGTACGCATTACAGAAAAGCCTTCACAAGCTAACGCAAATTTCCATCCTGCGCTACGGCTAGGTCGCAGGGATCACGTGCGGCGTTCGCATCCTCCATTCGGAGATTCGATAGAAGCTTCTCTGGGGGTCTTTCGGCCAATCTAGATCGTCGTCCACCAGCAGCTTGCGTCGGCAAGCGCGGTGACCCGATAAGAAGGCTACAGATGACTTTTGCTTTTGTGCCGCTCATGGAAGGCTCGATCTGCAATGGCGAATCCGTTCATGTTGACTGTTGCAGTCGAGAATGAAAATGAGAGTTTTCAAGTGTCCGGCGCTAGCGTGTTGCTGCGAAGATGATCGTAGGTTGGAGGGGATTTGCTAAACAAAGCGGAGTAAAGATACTTGCGGGTGGGGGGTGCGAAAAATGCGATTGGGTCCAATTCATAGCTGACGATGCTGTTCTCGCGCCAACGCATGCGTGCGTCCTTCAAGCGGACTCAGGAGGGTTTCTGATAGGAGCGACCTGTTGAAGATGGCCGCGGCCCACCGGCCTTCACGACCAGAACGGTAAGGAGATTTACGAGGGGGACATTGTTGCCTGTGAATGGTCGCAGCCGGGGCCCGAAACCGACAAAGGAGTAAACCGCACCGGCACGTTGGAGTTCGACAAAACGGATGCGATATGGCGAGTGAAATTCAGCGGTGGCGCTATCGCGATTAGGGGACTGAATGGCCTCAATGCTGACCTAGAAGTCGTCGGCAACATTTACAAGAACTCCGACTTTCTGAAATGGGGGTATGCAGGGCAGCATCAACATCCCTGCACGAGCAGCCGTGCGAGTATGGCTACGGGCAATTCGTCATGCGAAAGAACAGGACCAGCCGCAAATGGATTTGCCTGTTGGACCTGTTGTATGGAGCAATGATGGCTGGGGATAGGTTCAAAGGTCGCTGGCTGCTCGGAGAGGAGTTCTCGTATCTTGAGCGGCCCGCGAATCTGCCAATCATCAAAGAGATCAGCCGGCCGGAGCCGTGGAATGAAAGGCCGCCCGACCTCAGGAGATGAGCGCAATGAAAAACGGTGAAGCGGAAAAGATGATCCCGCACTTGCTCGACAAGTGGGTTGCGGAGATAAAAGCTCCGTGGCCGCCCGACGGGCTGCACCATTACAGCTTCGGTTCGTTTTGGACGTGGATGGAAAACAACCATCGTCTCTACACGCAGTTTCGGGCGGTCCCGAATGCGCGCTACGTTGCGGAGATGTGGTTCGACAAGCTCACCAAGCAGACGTGGCGCAATTAGGTTCCGCCTTCGCCCTCTTTCTTGGCGCGGGCCGCAGCGAGTTCTTCTTTGTGTTTCGCCGCTTCTCTTCGAGCTTTTTGATTTCCTGTTTGATGTGCTCGCTGCCTTCCAGTCCCGGCGAGACTTCAAGGATATCGTGCACTTCATACACCACGACTGCTTCGCTTCTGGCCGTGCGCCCCGGAAGGGTTATGGTGTGGTCGTAGGTTCGCATATCCGGCCACATGCGTGACATCCGCACCGTGCCGCCCTTTCGGTATACGGAAATTCTAGCGACCTCGCCGTGCCGATCGATGCCATAGATGCACCCGTCGTACTGCTCGACGACTTTCTTCCTCTTTGCCATCGTCAGTCCTTCAGCTCAGTCAGTTTGACGATCTTACGCTGGTCGTAGATCACGTACTGCCGGTCAAGGCGTTTGGCACAAAACGCCTTCACCTCCGCGGCAGTATCGAACCGGCCGGCGACCTCGATGCCGTGCTTCACCACGAAGCGCTCGGACGGCTCGCCTTCGACTGTCGATCGAATGGGAGGATCAGTTTCGGTCATAGAACAGGATGGGGCTGGGCGCGCGCGGCCACATCATCTTGTGGACGAGGACGCCGAGCTGGTCGTTGTTGCCGACCTCGGAGAGCTCGCTGCCATAATGCTTCTCGGCAGCTTCCTTCGCGGTGCTGGCCTCGACCTTCTGGTAGTCCCCTTCGGACAAAAGCCGCACTTGAAACGTAGACATGGGCTCCCCTTGGACCGTGGTATTCGACTGCATGTAGGGAGCCGGAATGCGGATGGTAGGAAGCCGGGTAGATTGTTTCTCAGCCTGCCGGAAAACCTATTGTTGACAACTACATAGCGGATCGGTGAGGGTCGGCCCCTACCACCAACGCTCTCACCGACACTTTGCCCGGGTCGGGCTGCATCAGGGCGGCTAGGCGCCCGCGAACCTCGAAATGGATCGCATCGCCAGGCCTCACCCGCGGTGGACGATGTTGCAATCAATGAGTTCGCGCAGCTATTCGGATGTTGCGCTCGGCGATGAAGGTCTTGCGCTCAAGACGGATGCCTTTGACTGCAATCAGCACATCGTGGTCGCACCCCAGGATCCGGCCCGGAATCCGGTAATAGCCGGCCTTCTTCTCCGCGAAGCGGAATTCGTAGACCGGGTCCTCGCCACCGCGCTTCGAAGGAGCTTTCAGCAGGTCGGTGGATTCAACGGTGAAGCCATTGCTGACGGTGACCTCGCCGTCGTCCTTCAGCCGTTTAGAGGCCCACTCAGGATCATTGTTCTCGACTTCATATAGGAGGACCAGCCCTCGGTCGTCTTCTTCAAAACTGATCATACCGGACCGCCAATGCACTGCGCCGGTGGTGCCTGTCGCAAGGATGCTGACGCATGCTCATACATAAAACTTGAACGGTTGGCGTTCCTCTCCCTTCGCTGATCCCATGGTGAGGACGTCCCCAACCATCCGCGCAAACCGGACAGTGACAGGCAGGCCATCATTGAAATTGCAGGAATTGTAGTTGATCTTCGTGAGACCCATGATGTCTCCCAGAACGGTGCGAATGTCGGGCTTTGCGTTCTTGCTGCGCATCACGGTGATGTGCAACGGATTCGGCGTCTCCGGCCCGATATAAGTGTCGAGCTGCGGCACATAGCCCGTCGTCCAAAGATAGGCCGTTTGATCATCGAGCAGGAGCGCGGTCCCGCGCAGCACAGGATAGTCGCCATC
This sequence comes from uncultured Bradyrhizobium sp., assembly GCA_902826195.1. GTDB lineage: Bacteria > Pseudomonadota > Alphaproteobacteria > Rhizobiales > Xanthobacteraceae > Bradyrhizobium. The sequence goes on from CADEDX010000179.1 coordinate 9,232, forward strand.
ACGAAAAAGCTTCGTCTCGCCGCCGGTTGAGCGGATCCGCACGCCGATGACGTTGGTCTCCTGAGGCGCCGCCGAGACAAAGGCGTTCCACTCCTCGTCGTTGAAATAGGTTTGCCCGTGAATGAACAGCTCCTTGGGCGGACCGCCGTGCGTCTCGGCGTAGGTCTTCAGCACCAGAGCGAGCAAATTCTTCGCCGCGGGCGCCTTGAGATGAAACTCGAAGTCTCCCGTCTTCCACGGTCCATTGGCGCCGCGGAATACGACACCGTCTCCCTCATTGAGAAACATCTGCGCTGCGCAGCAGGCATGCCCCTCGGGGTCGTTCGGCAGGCTTTTGTAGACCATGCCGATGTAGCATACCCCCGGTCGAACGTCGGCCAGCCGCCACGGCGGCTTTGGCTGCGTCTTGTAGTAGAGCCCGGTCGCGAGATTCCAGGCGACCGTTGCAGCGTCCTGCGTCTTGCGCAGCGGGTAACCGGCCTTGTTGAGGAAAGCGTCGGGCGCGATTGTCGTCTCACGAACCAATTGCGTCGGTGCGATCTTTAGGAACTCAGCCTTGATCCTGCGATGAAAATCTGGGACATCCTCGAAAATCGCCTCCTCGGTCTGATCGACGGCGCCCATGGCGACGAGCAGCGGGATGCTCTCCTTCGCTTTCTGCCTCTTGGTGAACTCCCCCTTTTCCATCGGCAGGCCCGTTCGCTTAGACTGAGGTCTGCATCGCTCGTAGACGATTTCCGGCAGGACCAGGATCCAGACCTCGACCGATCGCTCGTCGTTGCGCAAGTGCTGCTTGACGCGATCGATGTAGAGGCGCGCGACCTTGTCGACTGCCTCGTTGAGATTGACGATGCGCGTTGCGCGATCGATGTCCTTCCACGGAATCGACAGGGCGCTGCATTCGTCCGGCTCGAACGAAATGCCGAACGCCTCGTCCAGGCCAGGGAAGTTCGCCAGATGCAGCCGGTCCGCCTTCTCGCCTTTTCCGGGCGGCGGGACCTGGACAGCCGACTTGAGCTTGCGGCCCCATGCTCGAAAATGCGCGATCCCGTCGGTGGTGCCGACCACGCCGACCCGGATTTCCCGGCTTTTCTTCGCCTTCGCGTGCGGTCCATACAGGAACAGTCCGTCCTTGGGGTGCGGACTGCGCTGCGAAAATGCAAACTCCAGCGGTGGTTCGCCTAAGTGTTCGACTTGAAGAGATTTCTCCGGAAACCTCATTCCTCGACCTCGTCATTGTCCGGCCGACCAAGCGTACTGCTATCGGTCTCTTCCTCGTCGGCATCGAGAACATCGGGAAGCGCAGTGCTCACCGGCGAGGAAAACAGCATCGGCGCCGCTTCGATCGCGAGCGCTGCGTTCGCCGATAGCGACAGCCGAATATAAGCCGACTCGCCCGACAAGAGCTCCAGGAATGCGAGCATGCGCCCGTGCCACTGCTTGTTGCGCCAACCCTTGCAAATGCTTCGGCGCAGGCGGTGCAGCTTCCTTGCATCATCGATGCCGAGTCCCTCGGCCGTATTGTTGTCAACCGAGAACAATACTCTCGACTTCAGTTTCAGATGCCAGAACGGCCAGAAGTAAGGCATCGCGGTGACGCCGAACTGCCAGATATGTCCCTTCGCGACATTGCGCAGCATCGACGACCGCCGGTCGCCTTGCTTGCCCCAGGGGATGCGATGTCCGGTCGGTGCCTGCGCGGCCGAAGCGTGGAAGCCGACAGCATTGGAATATTGATGCTCGACGAAGCCCTACTCTCTGCAGAACGACAGCCACGCTTTCTTGATCATCGCAACGACCAAATTGGACGCGACCTGCCGCTCGATCCCCAGCGCAGAAAAACCGTTGTCGACAAATTCCAGCAACGGGATGTCGTGCTTTAGCTTGAAGCGGCCGGCGGACGCGAACGCGGTGTCGACTTCAGATTGCTCCGCGAAGCTAATGATGCCTGAGCCCTGTTTCGCGCACGGATAGGGGAAAGCCTTGAGCGCACGGTCGAGCAATCTTTCCTCGATCGCACCGGTGCTTTCGAAATATCGGATGACGTCGGGCGCTTCGGCGGCGCGCAGCCAGTTCGAGGTCAATCGTTCGGCACCCTCGACGAGTGGGATCGCGCCGCGCCGCCGGAATACCTCCCAA
>CADEDX010000180.1 GCA_902826195.1 uncultured Bradyrhizobium sp.
ATTCGGTCCTGGTGGGCCTTATGCCCTCATGCCGCTCGCCGATCTGCATCCGTTGCTGGTTTTGCCGATGCAACGACTGACCGACGACGCTGCCGACGATGACAACATCATCTGGGACTTCGCCGAATCCTTTGGCTTGAATCGACGGGCGGTTGCTGCCGCCGTGAAAGCCTACAGGCACGCTTCCCGAACGATTGCAGTGACGTCCGAAAACCCGCCGGTTCACGCTGGCGGGCGTTTTCCGTCACGGAACTTTCGTCCCTGGTGTGGATTATCGCGCCGGGCAGGCCAGGGTGGAGTAGCCACCAGCGCCGTCCGTTTCCAAATCGAGGGAGAACTGAATATGAAGAAAGCGATCTTAGTCGGTCTTGCGATTCTCGCTGTCTCCACTTCCGGCGCTTTGGCCAAGAAGGCATCGAAGCCGAAGGCACCTGCGGCCGCACCCGTCGCGACCACCACCCCGATGGCCCCCGCACCATTCATGATAGGCCAGGTAAGTCCCCAGGACCGAGAGATGTATGAGAAAAGCCAACGCGAGTCTGGCATGAAGAAGAAGTAAAGACGTCTGCTCTATGCGTGCCGATTGCGCGCGCTGGATGGCCAAGAACAAGGCCGCCGACTGGCGGCCTTCCTCATTCTAGGACTTCGTATTCGAAGGCCACTGACCTTCCGGATCGTTTTCCGTGAACCATGTTTCCGCAGCATCAGCATTGGCGAAGACCTTCAGGTGATCGCGGTCTCCAACCTGCTTCCTCGTATCGACATAGATAAGCACGGTCATTGGTCGCTTCCGCTTTCTTCGATGATGGTCGGTTTGAGCCGCTTATCCAGATCGCTTGGCGTATAATTCGGGTCTGTCGTTGGACCCTTCCTCCAGCTTGAGCACTCTTTCGGCCCACCGATCGCGGCGCTTTTCCTTCACCGGAGGATCGGTGACGTCGGCCTCTGCTAGGTCGCCTTCGATCTCAAGGATCTCCCTCTCTCGTCCGCCATCGCTTCCGGCTCAGGTTGAACGCTTTCACTAAGCATCAACAGTCCAACAAAGCCCAGCAACACCAGCAAGCCGCCAGCGATCATCAGCCAGTGCGGGTATTCAATCAACGAGAAGGCGCTTGTCATGCTGACCGATAAACCAGGCTGACTTCCCAAGCGCTCCTACGCCCCTTGCGTCGCAACTGCCGCCTTTTTCAACACAATCGGCCCAAAACGGACTTTAACGTTGTCCGCAGGTCAGTCGGTATCAGGGCAAATAGACATGCCACAGAAATTGTGGTCGGCGACCCGACTTGGCCGAATGGAATGAATCGACGAGCGGCGCTTATCTAAGCGTCGAACACAGCTCCTAGCCGGTTTCCGTTCCGCCAAATCGATCGACAGCGGCGCGGCGTGGACTCCATCTCAACGACTAACTTAAAAACGTTTGGAACGGCAGCCTCTACATCTACAACTATACCAACGCCCAGTTTAGAAATATCACGGACCGTGCAAAGAATTCGTTTGCCACCTAATAATGGTATCGTTGCCGATTTTGAAACCGATCGCCTTAATGCTTTTCGTTTTTCGTCCATGGACATCACCCCAGCTGTAGAACGAGTTTCAGTAGCTAGTTCATCTGCTCAACTTTATCCTACCGCACGTAGGCGGGTTTGCTCGCTGACTGGGCAGCAATTAAGTGCCGCGCCGCTTCGCCATCGTGCGTAAGCAGCTCGCAGAGACCCTCGCCAGACGGACTCAAACCGTCCGCCTTCGATCTAGCCGCGTTGACGCACTCTGAGATCACCCTCAGGTCTTGAATCCGCGTCGAACCTCTGCCGTGGCGGCGGGCCATCAGCTTCTGCTCGTGTCGGGAGAGACTGCTCCATTTGGGCTTCATTATTTCGATGCCGCCGTAAAGAATCGGTTGCGAAAGCATCAGCCCGGCCTAGTTAACGAACTACAATATGCGCGCGTGGCCGACCGGGAATTTTCTAAATCTGGTCGCACCATGGGCGATCGGGTTTGATGATTGGCACGAACCGGCCCGTTAGCGATGTCCGATTTGAGCCCGCTTTCCGGGACATAGCGGAAGTCGCAAGTAGATTTTATTGGTGCGCTGTTGCTGGCTTCCCAGTCCCGAGGTCTAAGCGCACGACAAGCCGCAGCTAAGAAGCGTCTAGCCATTGCTTCCCCTGCTGGCCGCATTGAGGAAATGAGGATTGGAGGAAATAGCCTTTACGGTTGCTCTCCAGGACTTGGAGCGGTTGGGTTTTGTCGAGGGCCAGAACCTTTCCATCGACCTATCCTGCTGAGGGAAACAAGGACCTGTATCCCGAACTAGCTCGTCGAGCCGTGAGTAACCCGGCCCGATTTGATCTCCACTTTTGGCAGGCGCTTAAACGTGCTTTCTTAGCTGAAACGAGTGCTATCCCTATGGTTACCATGAAAGGTGACCCCGTTCGTCAGAGGCTGATGCAAAGCATTGCGCGGCCGGGCGGCAATCTTACCGGTGTCAGCGTGGACGCGGGATTTTAACATTGGGGCAAGAGGCGTCAAATCTTCGGCGAAGCCCTGCCAGACTTGAGAAGAGTATTCTTCATCTCGACATTGGCAGCATGGGAAGGTGGAGGAGGAAAGGAAACACGATAAGTAGCTCAGAAGCAGTTGATTGCACGCGTTAGCCCCGGTCATTGCCCGTGATCAGCCAAAACCTTCCGGCACGCCTTACTGATGGCCGAACGGTTTTGTTGCAGGCAGGCGAGGATGGAAAAATCGCCTTCCGAAATTACCTTCCTACAATAGCGTTTGACATCCGGCGAGCAGGCTTTCTGCTCTTCCGGTGTCCCGCTCTGCGCGAGCACCGGTGCAGTGAGTAAGAGAAGGGTGATTGCGATCGAAATGCGCGTCATCTTATTCCTTGCGTTTATCAAAAAGCGAAATGCGCGCCGGGGCTACCGGCGCGCATTACTTAATTCAGGCTGCCGCTTTGGCTTCCTGATTGATGGCCGTCTTGGCGATTTCCGTCAGCGCCTCGTCAGTTGCTTCTTCCTCTTCGAGAGTCTCCTCCAGCAAGGAAACGGCATCGTCGTAGCCAAGTTCTTCCGCCCAGGCGATCAGCGTCCCGTAGCGGGAAATCTCATAATGCTCGACCGCCTGCGCGGCGGCGAGAAGCCCTGCGTCGAGGGCAGGCGATCCCTTGTACTCTTCCATGATCTCAGCACCCTCATCGGTGATACCGACGATTGCTGCACAGGTCTTTCCCTGCGGCTTTTTATCGATGGCTGCGAACACTTTTTCTAGCCGTTCGATCTGACCTTCGGTTTCACCCCTATGCTTTTCGAAAGCCGCCTTCAGCTCTTCGCTCTGGGCCGCCTTTGCCATCTTGGGAAGGGTCGCAAGAATCTTCTTTTCAGCGAAGTAGATATCCTTGAGCGTGTCATGGAACAGCTCTTCCAGCTGCTTTGGTTCCTTGGCCATAGGCCTCTCCATTTGAATGATGTGAGCTTGTGTCTCCCCGGGGCAAGACTGTCCCGATAACTGAGCCTCGGCTGCGTTGTTCCTCGCGAGCCAATAAATCGAAATGAGTGGCGCATCCGGCTGCGCCGGACCGGGCACTACTCGCCCTGCCTGCGTCCACCTGCGCTTTGATCCAGTGGAACTCCGGCCCGGCTGCCCAGGCCCCCAACGGTTTCGGCCCTGCGGGCACGATCCCTTGCGCGCGCACGTGCGGCGACAAGCATGCGGACTCCTTGAAAGCAGGGTTCAGACGGCGCAATGCCTTCAAGGCTTCTTCAAAAGGCAGTGCCGGATGTTTTGCGATGGCGGCTGAATGCGATCAGCTTGCGTGGGAGGTTAGGCCTTCATAGATCCGAAAATGCGCAGATTGCCTGCATCGGGTTTCACGGCGATGACGGCTGACGTGATCATGTCCGTTGTTCGGGGGGAACCGGAAGTCCCCCCGCCGTTCGCTACAATCGTCCGTCAATTGCGCTCGTGCTCATCGCCGGGATACCGCGCTCGTTGAGCTTCGGCATCGTCCGCGCAATTCGGGTGGACGACGTCGTAGAAATGACCATCCCTGTCTACCAAGTAGACGCGGTATTCCGCCATGGATTCTAGTCCCCAACTGCAGCGGCAGAATGGTGGGAAGCTAAATATCGGCCGGAATGTGAAGCAAGTTAACATTGCGCTAAGCGCTTACATCGGCGGTAGTCTGATGCTGAGGCGCAACACCAAAGCGTTGGCGTGAGTGAGCCTTGCGCAGTAGTCGGCTCGTTGTGTCCGTTTATAGGGCTTGCTGCAAAGCGTGCTAAAGCCTCTCCTTAACGCCGGCGCGACGCCAACCTTCGAACAATCGTCCCGCGCGGACGCGCTCGCTGAAACCGAGGCGCCTCGTGATCGACTCAAGCGAGAAGTTGGGATCAAGTTCCATCGTTCTCGCCAATGCGTGTTTCGCTTCATCGCTCCGGTCTGCCATGGCCAACGCCGAGGTTAGGCCGCGCCAAGCCGGTGCAAACGCCGCATTTTGGTGAATCGCCTGCCGGAACAGTGCGGAGGCTTGGCTTTCGCGGGCCAGTTGAACGAGCGCGTATCCAAGACCATTCACAGCGTCGTATGCGCGCGGATCGCGCGGGCTCAGACGCAGCGTGCGTTCGAAATGCTCCACCGCTCGTTCGGCCTCGCCAATAAACAAAAAGGCATAGCCGGTGCACCGCCACGCGAAGGCTGAATTTGGGTTGATAGAAACAGCGCGCTCGGCGAGTTCGATCGTCTCTGCAATATCCTGCTTGATCGATGGCGTGCGCCGCGCCAGGACGGACAGTGCTTCTGCGTTTTCTGGATCAATCTGGACCGCCAGCGTCGCATACCGAGTCGACTCTGCAATGGCCTCGTCGATTGGCGACCAGCCTTGAGCATAGCGAGCAGCCCAGCAATTGTCGGCGATAACGGCAGCCGCTGCAAAGCGAGGGTCTAGTTTCAACGCTCGCTCAAGCAGAGTCAGCGCCTCATCGTTTCCTGCGCGGGTCCATGAATAGAACGCAGCAAGTGCACGCAGATAGAGATCGTAGGCATCTAAATTTTCCGGCGGCTTCCTGCGCGCACGCTCAATTTCTACCGTTTCGAGTTTGGGCAGTAGAGCGCCGACAACACTTGTGGCGATTTGATCCTGTAGCGCGAATATATCGCCTATCTCGCCATCATACCGGTCGGCCCAGATGTGTGTGCCGTTTTCTGCTTCAATCAATTGCCCGGAGATTCGGACGCGTTCCTTGGACCTCCGCACACTTCCTTCAAGGACGTAGCGCACTCCCATCTCGCGGCCGACCTGCTTTATGTCCACGGGTCGCCCCTTGTACGTGAAGGCCGAGTTTCGTGCGATCACGAACAACGACGAGAATCGCGACAGCGCGGTAGTGATGTCCTCTACGATTCCGTCAGCAAAGTATTCTTGCTCAGGGTCCGAGCTCAGGTTGTTGAAGGGCAGAACGACCATCGAAGGCTTGCCCGGCACGGCCCTCGTTTCGACAGTATGGGAAACTGGCGAGACCTTTGCGACAAATCGATACCCCCGACCGGGTATGGTTATAAGGTAGCGGCCGTTTTGGTCGCCGTCTGCCAGCGTCTTGCGCACGGCAGAGGCCTGCACGTGTAGATTGTTTTCCTCAACATTCGTGTCGGGCCAAACCTCCGCCAAGATTTCGTCCTTCGTGACAAGGTCACCGGGCCTTCGGACCAAGACCTTCAAGAGATCGAAAGCACGGGGACCCAATTGCACCGGGCGGCCGCGCAGCAAAAGCTCGCCTCTTCCCACAAGGAGGCGAAATGGGCCAAATTCAAGAGCTTCCTCCTCCGCCATCGTCGCCTTGCCGCCAACAGATTGGGTGCCGTACATTACCGCTCAGAAGAATTCAGAGCAATTTAGGAGGGAAAAAGGACATCGCAGGAGCGTAGGTGCATTCTGCGAGCAACGTAAGTGGGGAAATGACATGAGTCTCACTCGCCGATGCTTCACTCTAGGTTTGCCTATTGTCGCGGCAGCCCCAGTGTTCGCCGCTTGGCCGGAGCGAAATATCACAATCATACATGGGCTTGGCCCTGGTGGCGGCGTCGATGTAACCGCGCGCATCTTGGCCGAGCGGTTTTCTCAGGCCTTCAGCGTGCCCGTCTCGGTAGAATCAAAGCAAGGGGCTGCGTCTACCACGGCGGCAGAATTTGTCTCTAAGGCTACACCGGACGGGCGGACCATCGCAATTTTCCCTAGCACATATGCAGCCGCTGTTGCCCTGCGCCGCTCGCTACTGTTCCGGCCGGTAGATGATTTTACGATAATCGGGCAAATCAGCGAGTTTCCCTATGTCATAACTACCTACCGAAATCACCCTATCACGGATTTTCGCGACGTCATCGTCAGGGCGCGAACAACCGCCCAACCCCTGACCTATTCCACGCCGGGGCAGGGGTCCGCTCAGCATCTGCTTATGGCTTCCCTTGCGAAATCTGCCGGCATCACAATTCAGCATGTTCCATTTCGGGGAGGTCCACAGGCATTGACTGAAGTGCTTGCGGAGCGGATAGATCTGTTCATTGATGCGCCGGTCACCCTCGTCGATCATATCAAAGCCGGAACGCTTCGTGCTCTCGCGGTTACGACGCGCGGACGGTCGGCTTGGTTCGCGGATGTACCAACCGTCGCCGAGTGCGGATTTTCAGATTTCGATGTACGCGGCTGGATGGGTCTTGTCACTCCGGCTGGGCTTCCAGAGCCGATTTTGCGCAGCCTGCAAGCAGAACTCATCAAAGTCCTTAGCGAACCGGACGTTGTGAAGCGCTTCAAAGCGCTCGGCATGGACGCGCGCGAGGCAACCGCGGACGAATTCAGGTCGCGAATTCAGGGTGACATCGATCGCTGGGCGAAGGTTATCGCCGATACCGGTATCGAGCGTATCTGACCCATTGCATCCTAAGTGGGCAAGGCAATAGGAGGGATGATCCCATGGAGCTGGCACACATTACATTGCTTGCATTCACCGTGTTCAGCGGGTTACGTCTCTTATTTGCCTCAGATTATAAAGATCGCCGCCGAAAAGACTGGCTTCGGCGATCTCATACAAAACATGGTCGACCTGGATTGGTACCAATCTCGCGACCGCGCTCTACGCGCTGATTAACCTTCATGATTCCTATCTAACATTGGTTAGTAGTCTTTATGCTGTGTGCTGCGCGGCCGTTATAGTCGTAATGTTCTACAAGCGCATGAAAGTGACCCAATCACAAACCGATCAGACTAAACCCAGATTAATGACCACGTCATGACGTCTGCTCATTGCGGAATAGTTCGCGTAGGAGATGGCCTCGCTCGAACGGCCGCGTAAAGCCGCCGGTCAAGGCATGTCCGTTCCTGGCGGCTGAACGGACATGCCGCCCCTACGGGCTGAAGTCGCTTTATGACCCTCAGCCGAACCGCGTTTGAGGAAACGCAAAGTCCGCTGGCAGAGGAAAACCGGACCCCATGAGATGAGCGCTCGCGCCGCCGCTTGTGACCCGGAACGCGCATCCTGCGTCGAAACCCAATACCGGCGGCGGACGCGCGTTGAACACTTTGGTATTTGACGACCTAACTCAGGACTATTCGAACGCTGCGGCCTCATCGATCCCGCGGACCGCCTTCGCCGATGCGGCTTCATCGGACCGAACGAACAAAAAGCGAGAAGCCAAGGGTATTTCTGCCCCGGCGCTGCCATCTCGGCCGATGAGTACTAGTCCCGCTCCGCCGTTAGCCACGGTTAGAATGACAGGCTCGCCCTTCCACGTTTTGATTGGCTCCATGCCGATGAGAAATTCACCCATCGGCTGGTCAAAAAATTGTACCCTAAGTTGCGGAGCGACCTCTGGCGCCGCAAGCCCGAAACCTAATTTTTGGGCGCGCGCATATATGTCCGCCAGCGACGCGGTATCGGTCCGAAAGCCGAGTTCGGCCACCGACACCGCAAAAAGCTCCACGTTTGTTTTCATTGTGCCGACGTTAAAGGCTGGTCGAGCCAGAATTTCCGCAGCCGAGTCTCCAATGACACAACCTGCAGCATTCAAAGCGCTAACGAGAGCAAACGAATTTCTAAACGTCCCTACGGTAATCGTCTTCCACACCGGAACAGCGACGGCGGATTGGACTAGAGGAATTGGCGGAGTATTCGTTGAGGCAGGTCTCTTAAGCGTCAAGTGGTTCCGCAGGACGTCGCGCGCCGTACATTGAGCGCGGACTTCGCTCGCGTACAAGACGACGCACGCGGTGCAGAGAATCGCAATAGGGCGAATGCCGCCACTATGTCCTCGAGTTGCATAATGCGGCATGGCGTAATAATCGCCTTCCTTGCCAGCAGTTCGATCTATAGCGCGTTCTTCCGCATGCTATTGCGCTTGCAATGCGATCCGACAATTCCTGCAGTATGGTTCGCCCACTGGTTCGCAGTTGGGCCAGCTTGTTATTCGAAATGGCGACTGGGTCTCATGGCAATCTGAGTTCTCGAACGACCACATTGACAACAGCGGTGCTTGCAAAAGGCTGCGGAACCGACCCGATATTGTACCAAAGGATATTGCGGTGGCGCTTTGCTGTATGTGAACTAGTTTACATCCACTCAAACTAATTCTTGGCGCTATGTGACCTATTGGCGCTTTCGGACATGCCCGAATTCAGAACGTTCGGGAGTAAAGCGGAAGTTGGATCTCGATCCCCGCCAAGGGCCGCTTGTGGCGCAAAACGGTGAGTAGCTCTTTCAGCGACTAGAATTTAAATCCTTCCGCCGGATCACCAGAAAGTCCACCGCATCGGTGCAGAGCGAGTCCATTGCTAGTTCCCGCCGCAATAATTGAAGCGCCGGAGGCCGTTCCATTGAACCAGTTCGTTCTATCAGGCGACCGATCAGTTGCGGCTAAGCATCGGAACCCGGACCGCGCAATCTTGCGCACACGAGCAAGACGGTTGCGCAAGAGCGCGACGCATGACCGTAGGGCGCTAAGATTGGCGCCTGAGATGCACGATCGCTTGCAAATCTGATGGAGGTACCCATGAGAATCCTCGCCTTGCTCGCCGTCATTTTTTTAATTTTGGCCGCGGACCCGGTCCTCGCTCAGGCGGCCGATCGCAGCGTCGTCCTGGTGCTCGACGCGTCGGGAAGCATGAACACCAGGCTGGCAAGCGGCCAGACACGCATCGAGGCGGCAAAAGCCGCCGTTACCGAGCTTGCGCGCGAGATCGACGGAAAGACCCGTCTTTCATTTTGGGCTTACGGGCATCAAGCACCGACACACAAGAAGGACCGTCGGGATACGGCGCTGCTGGTTGACTTCGCGCCGGTCGCGACGAACCGCGGCGATATCGCCGCCAAGGCGCGCGCGTTGGAAGCGCGCGGTTATACCCCGATTACACGATCGTTGACGCTTGCTGCCGAAAGCATTTCGAAGGAGGAGAGCGCAGAACGGGCAATCGTTCTCGTCAGCGACGGCCAGGAAAGCCGGACTGGTTCGGTCCCGGCCTAACAATCCAAAGTGATTTTACCGAGTAGAACGCTTTTGCCTCTCGCTATCGGAAGATGTGCGCGAACGATTGCAGCTCGGCTGTCGCGGCACCGGATGAAAATCGGCCGTTACATGCCTTGTCAGCAAACGATCGATGGAACATCATCGCTGCACCCGCGCCTGCGGGCAAAAACAACAAGGGAGGAAAAGCAATGAACATTGCGCTGAAGCTTCTGCTTGTCACGACGTCTTTGATTCTGGCGAGCCCCGCCTCTGCGGAAGTCTTGTCGATCGCGAAGCCCGAAGCTGTCGATGTTTCAACGGATCGGCTGTCGCGGATCCGGATGACACTGCAGAAGGAGGTCGATGCCGATCGCATGCCAGGCGCGGTTGTGATGATCGCTCGCCGAGGTCAGTTGATCTACTCCGAAGCCATCGGATTCCAGGACAAAGCTGCCGGTAAGCCGATGAACAAAGATGCGATCTTTCGCATCTACTCGATGACAAAGCCCTTGGCCTCGGTCGCTGCGATGATGCTTGTCGAGGAAGGCAAGATGCAGCTGACTGATCCGGTTTCCAAGTTTTTTCCGCAGTTTGCCAAGATGGAAGTGCTTGTGCCCGACAAGGATGGTAAGGCGATCCGCGAGCCGGCCAAACGTCAGATTACGATACAGGATCTTTTTAGACACACGGCTGGCCTTGCTTATGGCGAGTTTTCAAACGTTCCGGAACTGAAGGCGGCCTACGCCGAAGCCAAGCTATTCGATCCTACGATCACTGCGGAATCTCGCATGATTACCCCGGAGCAGTTCGTCACCGGCATCGCCAAGGCTCCCCTTGTCCATGAACCGGGCACTACGTGGGAATACAGCATGGCCGTCGACGTGCTGGGGCGCGTCGTCGAAGTGATCTCAGGTCAGCGTTTGTCGGCCTTTCTCGATGAGCGCCTGTTCCGGCCACTCAATATGACCGACACGGGCTTCAAGGTGCCTGAGGCGCAGCAGGCTCGCATTGCCGAACCGTTGGCGAAGAACCCGCTAACGGGTGCTGCCAACGACATCATGCTCAATGTGAAACTCGAGCCATTGAACGACTCGGGCGGGGGAGGGGCAGTGTCGACCGCTGCCGACTACCTGCGCTTCTGTCAGATGATGCTGAATGGCGGCGCACTAGACGGTCGCCGATACCTGAGCCCAACCAGTGTCAAGCTCATGGCGTCCGATCATCTGGGCTCTCGTCCAGGGTCGCCTCTGACCCCTGGTGCACTGTTGATGGGCGTGGAGGGCTACACATTTGGCTTGGGATTCATGGTCCGACAGGGGCCGGGCCTTGCGGGCGTTCCGGGGTCGGAAGGTGAATATATGTGGGCTGGTGCGGGCGGGACGTTCTTCTGGATTGATCCCAAGGAGCAACTTGCCGTCGTCTACATGGCACAAACGCCCGGCGCTATTCGTCCTTACTACCGTCGCATGATCAAAGCGTTGGTGGCGCAAGCGCTGGAAAACTGATGAATGGCGAGGTGGGTCCGCTTACAGATTTGTAGGCGGACTCGCCTCAAACTAAAGGGCCAGTCGAATGAATAACTGATGAGGAGTTAGCTCACAACTCACAAAACATAATCAGTCGGAGGCGGCCACAAAATTGATCTTTTCGCAAGCTCAATCCAGTCAACGGCTTACTCAAACTGATTATAGAAGAGATCATTTATCATCAGACCCATCGGGCACGTGACTTTTAATCATGGGGTCGAGGGTTCGAGTCCCTCCGCGCTCACCAAGAAACCCCAACGAAACAAGAGCTTATAGAACCCGTCTTCAAATCTTGCTACCCACAAACCGATTATGGGTAGCGTATGGGTAGCGTCATTGAGCCCGCCAT
>CADEDX010000181.1 GCA_902826195.1 uncultured Bradyrhizobium sp.
GCCGGGGGAGGCGGTGGCGGCACAGGCGATGGCGTTGCCTTCTGAGATGAAGGCGGCGGCGGAGGAGGCGGTGGTGGCGTCGTCGGCGCAGCCGGTTGCTTCGGCGCCGTGGGTGCGGCGGCGGGTGGAGGCGGCGTCGGGCGCGCAGGTGCGGCCGCGGGCGGCGGTGCGGCCGGCTGCTTCGGCGCGGCAGCTGGCGGAGGCGCGGGCGGCGGCGGAGGTGTCGGCCGCGAGGGCGCAGCCGCCGGAGGTGGCGGGGGCGGTGTCGGGCGCGGCGGTGGTGCAGCCGCGGGAGGCGGCGGGGGCGGTGCGGGACGCGGTGCTGCGGCGGGCGGCGGCGGCGGAGGGGCTGCCGGACGCGGAGGTGCCGCGGCCGGAGGCGGAACGCTGGGCCTCTGCCCACCGGCCGGCGGTGGGCCGTCCTTCCTTCCGCCGGGAGGGCCACCCTCGTCCCTGGCTTGCGCCACGACGAGCGGCGCGGTCTGCGCCTGCAATGCGGAAGTCGCGAACTGCGTTGCTGTCAAGGCAGTCGTGGCGAGCAGCAGGATGCGAAGCTTTGTCATGATGTTCTGGGTCCCCGGAAGAATAAGGCTCGACAGCAACGAATGGCCCTCACTGGCATGTCAGTTGGTCGATTGAACGGCTAATCATTAGGCCGGATTGTGACGACCTTCAAATGGTAGATGGTTTTTATTTCATTGTCGCAATGGGTTGCATTCATTGCGCGTTCAGGCGGCATAGTCATTCGGTGCCACGATCAGTGGCAGGATTCGGCGTGGTCGGGCTGTTTGGCCCACGCGTCGGTATCTCATCCGGCGTTTTGCCCGGCAACTCCTGCGGTTGAGAAGGCTCACCCGGTTCACGGACCGGTGGTGGAATCTCTGGACTGGGATTGCCCGGAGGATTCTCCATCGGCGGTTCAGCAGGCAGTCCTGGTGTCGCCGGCGGTATCTCCGGCGGTTCAATCGGCATTGCGGCTCCCGAAGGTTTCAGCGTCAGGAGCGACAACGACGAGGCCGGCGCGAAGTTCCATCGCACCGTCGATGGTGTCGGCTCAAGCCGGCGCGTGACAGACGGCTTCGATGTTGTGCCCGTCGGGGCCGAGCACAATGGCGCCACAATAGTTCGGGTGATAATGCGCGGATGCCGGGCGCGCCGGCGTCGCGTCCGCCGGCCGCCATCGCTGCCTTATAATAGGCGTCGAGCGTCCCGCGGTCCTTCGCCACGATTGCGACATGCAGAGGATTATCCAGCCCGCCCTCGCCGCCGATACGGAAATCAGCCTCGCGCCAGCAGCGTGTTGCTGCGGGTCCTGCCTTTTTCGGCATAACCGCGCGCCCGCATGTCGGCGATGCAGTCGTCCAGCCACTCGTCCTTCGACAGATGTTCGATCACCACCGCGCGGGGCCACAGGGATTGCGGCGCTTCGGCGAAGTAGCCGGTCAGCACCCGGTCCTCAAAACCCTCGACGTCGATCTTGAGCGCGTCGACATGGGAGACTCCGGCTTCTTCGATGATGCGCTGCAGCCGCAGCGACGGGACCTTTATGGCCTTACTGGTGACCTCGCCCGACACGATGTGGCTGGCGCCGAGATTATCGCCATCGGTTTCGATCAGCAATTCGCCGTCGGCAGGCCCGGCGGCGGCCGCGACCAGTTTCACCTGGGCATAACCCGACGCCGCGCTGTTGAAGGCGAGCCGCGCATGGGTCACCGGATGCGGCTCGATCGCGATTACCTTGCCGCCGCGACCGACGTGACCGGCAATTGACAGCGCATAGGTTCCGACATTGGCGCCGACGTCGACGAACACCCCGCCCGGGGGAACCTGCGCGCGCAAAAAATCCAGTTCCTCGATGTTGTAGGCGGGATTGAACAGCGCGCCGCGTTCCGTGGCGCTGGCCTGATGGTAGAAGCGGAACGAGGCATTCTGGTATCGCACGTCGACAGGCCCCGCGCGCAGCAGGTTCACCAGCCGCGACAGCATCGGGCGAAACGCGCCGCGCTTCAGCCGCGAGCGGTGCGCCAGCGAAATGATCGCGGCCTGCACGGCATTCGGGGCGAACGCGCCGAACGGCGCGGGGGTGGAATCGTTGTGGGGCGTCAAGCAAAAGTCCTCGGATAGAAGCGGCGCATGCATAGCGGATTTTGGGGGCGACTCCAACGAGGGTTTGAGCAGGAGCGGACCGTTCTTCTCGGTGTCTCGCGCAGGTATCGCGAAGCCACAGTATCCGGTACGCCGCGGCCTCTCGATAAGCGCTGGCGTCTCTCTGGGAAAAGGTCTCTCAGGACGTAGGCGCGAATCCGTTATTGCAGACGCTATCGATGCGGCGAGAGAACGAAACTCACCGTCACCGATAGTTGCCGGAGCGAGGCAATGACATGCTATGCTGCTCATCTGCCCGCAGGGTGCGAGCTAGTGCCGTAGCGCCAGACGCCATGAAATGACGTCGCCAACCAGACGGCCTGAAAGGTCCCATGACGCCGAAAATCAAAGAGCATACCTGCGCAGCCTGCAACGGCACAGGCTTCCCACAGGTGAAGCAGCCGGCTGCGTCGACGCGCAAGATCTATCCCGTGAAGTGCGAGGCCTGTGCCGGAAAGGGAAGGATTACGGACGCCGACTGAAGCGACCGCTGCAACCTTCCTCCGTTGACGTCGAAACCAGCCGCGAATGCGACGCTGGATTTGCCGCAGCGGGCCGGCCTGCTTCCGGAGTGAAACGAACAGAGTCGTTGCCCTGCAGGCGCGGAGGCAATGCTATTGGTCTTTGATCTTCGAAGGGCGAGGACCGGTCCAGGCAGGGAGGGCATCCCATTCGGCCCATCGCATGCGGCGCTCTTCGTTTCCAACTTTTACAAAAACAAACGGGGCGTCGTCCTGACCCGTCTTTGATCCGGCGAATGTGGCCGGGAGTCCATTTGCGTTCCTGATCGTTGCAGTATTTGCCATGCCGTCTCCTGTCCGCTGATTTCACAGCCGCACGTCAGTTAAAGTTGGCTCACCATTGAAGGACGACCGCAGCTACGATCAGCAGTCCAGGAAAGATCGGCAGCCGCACCGGCGGCCCCAATGATGAAATCGAATCCTGGAGTTTGAGGCATCGAACCGTCTATGCGGCAGAGGCGGGAGCACAGGCTCTCAGTCACCGGCAATTGCCGAGGTCGGACGATGATATGACATACATAGCAACTCGCCCGCGCGATAGCGAGGTGATGCGCGGGTTAGTTTGCTGCATTAGCTGTATATTTGAGCTGGCATTGCTCTATGGTTCGACATCCTCACGTCAGGGTCGATGAGGACATTTTCCTGGATTCGCAGACCTGAGCTTGGCCAGCCGATCTTTCGCCAAACGGAATTTCGGCTCATCGGACTTGACATGGTTTCAACGGATCAGTTCCGGCAGGAGATTAAGTCCCGGTTCAAACTGGCGGGCGCGCAAGGTCGGCAAGACCTGACCATCGAATGTGGAGAGCTGTACCGTTCGATCAGCAAACTCCCTGTTTTTGATCCATGGATGATTTTCTGCTGCAACGCGATGCGCGCCGAAATGGCAAAGACGGATCGTCTGGTTTTCGATGAAGACGAGTCCAGCCTGCTGAAGATCCACTATTCACTGCCACGAATGGAAGGTCCGGCGCCAAGATCGAATTGAGCCTTGGGATAGCCGCTCGACCATATGCGTGGTGCAACGAGCTTCAGGTCGGCCCAAGTGCTTCATTTGTACCCGCAAACCCTGCATTCGAGGGGCGGGACGGTTGGCGCATCTCGCTTTGAGCATCCACGTTACACGGGCGGCTTCAATTCACTCGAGAGGAGGTTCTTCACCTCCGGTGCTTTCGGGGGGGCCGGCACGTCGCAATGACTGCAACGAAACTTGCGTCCGCCGGTTTTCACCAACATGAAGCTCATCGGTTTGCTGCACTTCAGGCAGAGCGGGGGTGGTGTGTTCTTGGCCATGTAAATCTCGCACTTGGTCTGGCGGGAGCTTTACAGGACTCTCAGTCACCGATAACTGCCGATGCTGGGCGGTGATAGATCCAGCCTGCGCACTTTAGATCGAGAATAGCCAGTCAATTCGTTCCCGCTTCACCCGGACTTTTTTCCAGCCGGCAAAAAGCGTTCGCCGCTGCAAAGCCGCATGGCGCTGCTGTCCGCGAGCGAGTTCCCTAAACCAGGTGCGATCACCACGGCGTGGCTGGCGCAGCGAGCGCTGAAATAGGGTCTCGCCAGGTCGTCACGCGGCTTTCTTCGGTGCCTTGCGGTTGCGCAGGAAGCGGCCGAGCAGGCGGCGTTTGCCTTTGCGCGGGATCAGGTCAATGTCGCTGACGAGTTTGGCGCCACCCTCGCGCCGCTCCAGCACGATCTTGCGGCTGTGAAACGCCTCCAGCTCGACGCGATGGGCGACGCTGACGACGGTGGCGTTCGGCAGTTCGTTGACCACGATCTCCATCATCTTGTCCTGGCTCTTTTCGTCGAGCGCCGAGGTCGCCTCGTCCAGCACCACGATGTCGGGGTTGTGCAGCAGCAGGCGCGCGAACGCCAGACGCTGCTTTTCACCGCCCGACAGGGTCTGGTCCCACGGCGCCTCTTCCTCGATCTTTTCCTTGAGGTGATCGAGGCCGACTTTGTGGAGGGCCTCGCCGATCTGCTCGAGATTCCAGTCCTCGGCGGCGCCGGGGTAGGCAATCGCGCGGCGCAGCGTGCCCGAAGGAATGTATGGTTTTTGCGGCAGCATGAAGAGCCGGCGGTCGGGATGGAAATTGACGCTGCCGCCGCCCCACGGCCATAGTCCCGCCAGCGCACGGACCAGGGTGCTCTTGCCGGTGCCGGATTCGCCGGCCACCAGCAGACGTTCGCCCGGTCCGATCGCGACTTCGGTTTCGCCCACGACCGCGGTGCCGTCATCCAGCGTGACCGAGAAGTCCTGCAGGCTCAGCATCGGTCCGCCGACCTCGGTCTCGCCACGCTTGATACGGCCGATGCCGTCGCCGCGCTCGGCGCGTTCGAGGCCGTCGAGCGACATCATCAGCGAGGCGATGCGGCGCGCGCAGGCGTTCCAGTCGGCCAGCCGCGGATAATTGTCGACCAGCCAGCCGAACGCAGTCTGCACGATGGTGAAGGCGGAAGCCGCCTGCATCACCTGCCCGAGCGTCATGCTGCCGTCGAGGAATTTCGGCGCGCACAGCAGCAGCGGCACGATCGGCGCGATCAGGCTGGAGCCTTGCGACACCAGCGTGGTGCGCATGTGCTGGCCGGCCAGCCGCGCCCATTGCTGCAACACTTTCGTAAACGTCTTGTCGATGCCGTCGCGCTCTTCCTGCTCGCCGCCGAGCAGGGCGATGCTCTCGCCATTTTCGCGCACGCGCGTCAGCGTATAGCGATACTCGGCTTCGGCCTGGTTCTTGTCCTCGGAGACCTGCACGAAGCTGCGGCCGATCGTCAGGATCGAACCGGATGCGATGGCGGCGTAGATCACGGCGGCAATCACCAGGAAGCCGGGGATGTTGATCGTCGAGCCGCCCAGCGTCACCGTGAGCGCGCCGCCGATGGTCCACAGCACGACGATGAAGGTTGCGGCTGAGAGGAATGCCGAGGTGACGCCGGCGACGAAATCGACCGGCGAATCGGTTGCGATGCGCAGATCCTCGGCGATGCGGTATTCCGGGTTCTTGTGATCGCCGCCGACGAGGTTGAGCTGATAGTAACGGCCGTTGGCGAGCCAGCGCGAGATCACCGAATTGGTCAGCCAGGCGCGCCAGCGGCGCTGGATGCCCATGCGGGAAAATACCTGCGCCACGCCGAGCAGCACGCTTCCGATCGCCAGCGGAAAGAACACCGCGGCGAGATAATACACGGTCGCGGAATCGCGCTTCTCGATGGCGTCGAAGATTGCGCGATTCCAGACATTGATGCCGTATTGAAAGCCGACATTGGCGACGATCAGCAGCAGAAGGCCGATCGTGAACACCCATGCCAGCCGGTCGCCCTTCTTGCCCCAATAGCCGCGCGCGCTGATCCAGAACCGCGTCAGCAGATAATCCTTGCGGGCCTGCTCGGCCTCTTCCGGCGACAATTCCGGATCGTGCTCGACTACTTCCGGCGGCGGTGGATCGACATGATCGCCGCCTTCGGCGATGATTTCGACGAACTCTGATTTTTCCACCGAATCCGGTGTGTCTGCGCCGGGATCCGGTTTCTTGTCTGCGCTTGCGGCCTTTTTCGCAGCAGGTTTCTTGGCGGATGATTTGACGGATGCTTTGCCCATGGCGGCACAACGGCAACCAAATCAAAAGGTTCCCGGCCGGTTCCGTCGCCCTATTCCGCCGCGTTACGCCGACAACACCAGAAATCCGTTCGGGTCATGGGGATCGGCGAGTTCGGCGGTGGTGGGCGTCGCGCGCGTGCCGATCTCGAGTGCCGCGGCCGTCGACATTTCCGTGGACGTGCCGTGCACCGATCGCGCGCATCCGTGCTTCCCAGCCTTTCGTCGCGGGAAATTCGGCGAGCAACTGATCGAGGATCGGCAGGTTGGTGCGAACGTACCAGATGTTCATGTAGGCGTTGATGTCGCACAGGCTGATCTGGTCGCCACACATAAAGCGGCGGCCGTCGGCGAGCTGCGCGTCGATCCACTGCACGTTGGCGCGATACTGGTCGCGCATCTGCGGGATGGATGATGTCATCGCGGCGATGTCGAACTTGCCGCCGCGCAATTGCTCTCGGTCGGCGATCAATTCCTGCTCGATTTTGTCGGCCAACATGCCGAATACGAGATTCACGGTGCTCTGGAAGAACGCCCTATCGGTCCACATCGCGCTCGCCGAGGCCAGCCCCGGGCACGCGTCCGGAAAAGTGTCGGCTCCGGGAAAAGCCGCTCCAGCTCGCGCACGATGCATTGGATATCGCAGTAGATGTCGGCGCCGATCTGCA
Organism: uncultured Bradyrhizobium sp.; assembly: GCA_902826195.1. Lineage (GTDB taxonomy): Bacteria > Pseudomonadota > Alphaproteobacteria > Rhizobiales > Xanthobacteraceae > Bradyrhizobium. The sequence goes on from CADEDX010000181.1 coordinate 6,933, forward strand.
TTACCGGCCTGCGCCGGTAGCCGCCGGTCATCGGCATCAGGTCCGGCCGCGGCATGATCCGCGTGATCTTGACCGAGGTCCACGCGATCTCCTTGAGCCCGAAGATCAGCTGGACCTTTTCGGAGAACGGCGACTGCGGGAAGTGGTGGAGGATGATGGGGTGCTCGGTGGCCATGCGTGCTCCCCTTGGGCGATTTCCGGAACTCTTAGCGCGATGTAACCCGGGCTGGCTATCGCGGTGTCGGGATGGTGCGGTCACGCGACAGGACGCGCTTCGCAACGTGACAGCCGCCCCTGGCGATTCCGTCCAGGGGCGGCACATCTTGTGATGTGCCGGGCGATACAGCTGACGCCGCCACATCTGCCGTCTATCGCGCTACCGGCGAGCGGCGATCATATATCGTGATCTTCCCGGAGCGCGCGGGCCGCCTTCTCTCCGATGATGACGCATGGCGCCATCGTGTGGCCCGTTGTGATCCGCGGCAACACCGAGCCGTCGGCGATGCGAAGCCGGTCGACGCCGTAGACCTTCAGCTTGCTGTCGACCACGGACATCGCATCGCGTCCCATCTTCGCCGAGCATGTCTGGTGCCAATAGGTCACCGCCGAGTCGCGCACGAAGCGCTCCATCTCGGCGTCGCCAAGATTGCCGGGCATCGACTCGCGCTACCAGCGGTTCGAAGGCGCGGGTGTTGCCGAGCGCGCGACACATCTCGACGCAGGCGATCGCTGCCGTCACGTCGTCGGGATGCGACAGCATGTTGGCTTCGATCCGCGGGGTCGCAAGCGGTTTGGCGCTTGGAAGCGTCACCCGGCCGCGGCTTTTCGGCAGAGCAAGACCGGCGAACATCGTCCAGCCGTGCGCCGGCGTGCCGCGGCCCGCGGTCTCTGGTCTCGGCACCGAAAATTCGGCCTGGCAAAACAGCAGGTCCGGGTTCGTGAGCGCCGCGTCGGATTTCCAGTACAGCGTCGCCTCGCTGCCGCTGTTGCGCGGCGCCACCGGCTCGCGATATTCCCAGATGCAGCCGAACGACACGTGATCCTAATTCTGGGCGTCTCGGTCCGCACCGCCCAGCTTCTGATCGAAGGCGGCTCGATCGCTTCCTGGAAAACCCCGGGGGGCCATCGCCGGGTCTGCCGCCGCGACGTCCTCGCGGTGATATCCGGCCCCGGCCAGACGCCGATGTTTGCCTCCGCGCGGGTGATTCTCATCGCAAGCCCGGAACGGATCGCCGATTACGAAGCCGTTCTGGCAAAGGTGAGTTATTGTCGAGAGCTACACGGACGCCTATGCGGCGCTGCTCGCGATCAGTTCGCGGTTGCCGGCCGCCGTCGTGATCGAGGCCGAACAGTCGGGCGGCAACAGATTGGCCGTGCTGGAGAGCCTGCACGCCGATGCAGCGCTCGGCCGCACCCGGATCCTCATTGTCGGCCATTCGGCGGCAGAGCGGCAGACCGGCGCCGTCGGACTAGATACCGGGATGACGCTATTTCTCGACGGATTGCCCGCGTTGCCGGCGGCGATCGAAGCCGCCATTCGGGGCGCAGTCGAGTACCCCGCTCCGTTCGAGACGCCGCCTTCGTTTCCCTTTCCGGATAATGAGAGCCAGCGGCTTCTCGCGCTCGAACGCTCCGGCCTGGTGGGCACGCCGCCGGAGGATTCGTTCGATCGCCTGACCTGGCTGGCCGCGCGCAGCCTCGACGCACCTGTCGCGCTGCTGACGCTGCTCACTCCGACCCGGCAATGGTTCAAGTCGCGCTACGGGCTCGATCTGGCCGAAACGCCGCGCGGCTGGGCGTTCTGCAATCACACCATTCTGCAGAAGGGCATCATGATCGCCGAGAACCTCGCGACCGACCAGCGCTTCGCAGAGAATCCGGCCGTGTTGGGGGAACTAGGGTTTCGGTTCTACGCCGGCTGCCCGGTGGTCGATCCCGACGGCTTTACGCTCGGGTCACTCTGCGTGATCGACACAAGGCCGCGCACGCTCGACGACACCCAGAAGCAGACACTTGCCAATCTCGCCGCGCTCGCCTCTGACGAGATCAAGCTGCGCAGTACGGATCGCCAGTTGCGCTGGGCGATCGAGCACGGGGCTCCAAAAAACGGCCGCGCGGCAGCGCCAGCCCAAAGCTAGATCTGCCGCTCGACCATCTTCAGCTTAAGCTCGGCGATGGCTTCCGACGGGTTCAGACCCTTCGGGCATGCCTTGGCGCAGTTCATGATGGTGTGACAGCGATAGAGCCGGAATGGGTCTTCGAGGTTGTCGAGCCGCTCGCCGGTGGCTTCGTCGCGGGAATCCGTCACCCAGCGGTTGGCCTGCAGCAGCGCGGCTGGGCCGAGGAAGCGGTCACTGTTCCACCAGTAGCTCGGGCACGAGGTCGAGCAGCAGGCGCACAGGATGCACTCGTAGAGGCCGTCGAGCTTTTCGCGGTCCTCGTGGCTCTGCTTCCATTCCTTCTGCGGCGTCGGCGTGGTCGTCTTCAGCCACGGCTCGATCGACGCGTATTGCGCGTAGAAGTTGGTGAGATCAGGCACGAGGTCCTTGACGACCGGCTGGTGCGGCAGCGGATTGACCTTCACCGCACCGCCGGCGGCCACGTCGTGCATCGACTTGGTGCAGGCCAGCGTGTTCTGGCCGTCGATGTTCATGGCGCAGGAGCCGCAGACGCCTTCACGGCAGGAGCGGCGGAAGGTCAGCGTCGGGTCGATGTGGTTCTTGATCCAGATCAGGCCGTCCAGCACCATCGGCCCGCAATCGTTGATGTCGACATGATAGGTGTCGACGCTCGGATTCTTGCCGTTGTCCGGATTCCAGCGATACACCCTGAACTCGCGCGTCTCGGTTGCGCCGGCCGGCTTCGGCCAGTCCCTGCCGCCGGTGATCTTCGAATTTTTCGGAAGCGCGAATTCAGCCATAGGTCCTGCCTCTTTGGTTCAATACACCCGCGCCTTCGGCGGAATGTACTGAACGTCGTTCGTCATCGTGTAGTCGTGCACCGGGCGGTAATCGATCGTGGTTTTGCCGCCCTTGTCGATCCACGCCAGCGTGTGCTTCATCCAGTTCTTGTCGTCGCGCTCGGAAAAATCCTCGCGCGCATGCGCGCCGCGGCTTTCGGTGCGGTTCGCCGCCGAATCCATCGTGACGACCGCCTGCGCGATCAGATTGTCGAATTCGAGCGTTTCGATCAGGTCGGAATTCCAGACCAGCGAGCGGTCGGTGGTGGCGACGTCGCCGATCCCGCCATGCACCTTGTGGATCAGGTTCTGGCCTTCGGAGAGAATCTCGCCGGTACGGAACACCGCGCAATTGCTCTGCATGACGTGCTGCATGCCCTCGCGCAGCTTGGCGGTCGGCGTGCCGCCGGAGGCATAGCGATAGTGGTCGAGCCGGCCGAGCGCGAGGTCCGACGATCCCGCCGGCAGGTCCGGCTGCTTGCCGTTCGGCGTCAGCTTTTCGGCGAGCCTGAGCGCGGCGGCGCGGCCGAACACGACGAGGTCGATCAGCGAGTTCGAACCCAAACGGTTGGCGCCGTGCACGGATACGCAGGCGGCTTCGCCGATCGCCATCAGGCCGGGCACGACCGCATTGTCGTCGCCATCCTTCTTGGTCAGCACTTCGGCGTGATAGTTGGTTGGGATGCCGCCCATGTTGTAGTGCACGGTCGGCACGATCGGGATCGGCTCGCGGGTGACATCGACATTGGCGAAAATCTTCGCCGATTCGGAAATGCCGGGCAGCCGCTCGTTCAGCACCTTGGGATCGAGATGATCGAGGTGCAGGTAGATGTGGTCCTTCTTCTTGCCGACGCCGCGGCCTTCGCGGATCTCGATCGTCATCGAGCGCGAAACGACGTCGCGGGAGGCGAGGTCCTTGGCGGAGGGCGCATAGCGCTCCATGAAGCGTTCGCCTTCGGAATTGACGAGATAGCCGCCTTCGCCGCGGGCGCCCTCGGTGACGAGGCAGCCCGAGCCATAGATGCCGGTCGGGTGGAACTGGATGAATTCCATGTCCTGCAGCGGCAGGCCGGCGCGGAGCACCATGCCGCCGCCGTCGCCGGTGCAGGTATGCGCCGAGGTGCAGGAGGCGTAGGCGCGGCCATAGCCGCCGGTGGCGAGGATCGTGGTCTGCGCCCGGAAACGATGCAGCGTGCCGTCGTCGAGCTTGAGCGCGATGACGCCGCGGCAGACGCCCTGGTCGTCCATGATCAAATCGATGGCGAAGAATTCGATGTAGAATTCCGCCGAGTGGCGCAGCGCCTGGCCATACATCGTGTGCAGCATGGCGTGGCCGGTGCGGTCGGCGGCGGCGCAGGTGCGCTGCGCCTGGCCCTTGCCGTAATCCATGGTCATGCCGCCGAACGGGCGCTGGTAGATCTTGCCGTCCTCGGTGCGCGAGAACGGCACG
>CADEDX010000182.1:0-7930 GCA_902826195.1 uncultured Bradyrhizobium sp.
GCCGAGAGCGATGTCGCGCACTGTGCGCAGCAGGGGTGATGCGTTCGAGAACAGGAAGTTCAGCGAGTTGGTGGCAAGCCCCATCGCCATGGTGTCGAAGCGCCGCCAGCGCTGGTAGCGCTCGAGCACGTCGGCCTGCCCGGGATCGATGCCGAGCCGCGCCGCATCGACGACGACTTCGGCCAGCGCCGCGACATCCTTCAGACCCATGTTGAGGCCCTGCCCCGCGATCGGATGAATGACATGCGCGGCGTCGCCGACCAGCGCCAGCCGCTCGGCAATGAACGAGCGCGCGACGAAATAGCCGAGCGGAAACGCGCGCGGCTTGTCGAGCGCCTTGACCTCGCCGAGGTGCAGTCCAAAACGCTTCTCCAGCTCATCGTGGAATTCGGCTTCGCCGAGCGCGGTGATGCGCGCGGCCTCGGCGCGCTTCTCGGTCCACACCAGCGACGAACGCTTGCCCGTCAGCGGCAGGATCGCGAAAGGACCCGCCGGGAGAAAATGCTCCTCGGCACGGCCGTGATGATCGCGCTCGTGTCCAACGGTGACGACGATGCCGGATTGATCGTAGTCCCAGCCATGGGTGGCGATGCCGGCGCGCTCGCGCAGCTTCGAGCGCGCGCCATCGGCGGCGACCAGCAGGCTGGCCTCGATGACATTGCCGTCGGCCAGCGTCACGGTGACGCCGTCGGGGCGGGAGTCGTAAGTCGAAACCGCGGTGGCGCGGAGATCGATGCCCTCGGCCTCGGCGCGCGCCACCAGCGCATCGATCAGCCGGCGGTTTTCCACCATGTGCGCGAAAGGCTCGCCGGGCTCGACTTCGCCCGCAAAGGTCAAAAATACCGGGCGGGTGGCGTCGTCCAGCTTCGAGTCGGTAACGACCATGTCGAGGATGGGCTGCGAATCCGAAACCTGGTCCCAGACGCCGAGCGCCTCGAAAAGCCGGCGGCAGGCGGCCACGATGGCGGTCGCCCGCGGATCGCCGCTCGGCCGCATTCCCAAGGCCGGATCGGCCACGATGACCGGAATGTCCCCGCCAAGGCCCTGACGGAGCGCCAGCGCCAGCGCCAGCCCGGCAAAGGCGCCGCCGCAGATGACAATGCTTCGCTGTGCCGCCATGGATTCCTTACCCGGCTACTACGTGAGACTACCCTTGCTAGCCGATAATAGCTGGGCGAAACAGGGCCGCGAAACAAGGTGGTTAAGCTGGTTGACGGTCATTCCGCGGCGTGCGCAGCACGAACCCGGAATCCATCGGGCCGCAAGCTCCGTGTTCAACTGAATGCCGGGTTCTCGCTTTGCGAGCCCCGGAATGACGCCGAGACCGCGAAAGAAGGCGCTTCCATGTCCAAAGGCCTCATCGACCTGATTTCCATCCTGGATCTCGAGCAACTCGAGGTGAACCTGTTCCGGGGCAACAGCCCGAAGACAAGCTGGCAGCGGGTATTCGGCGGTCAGGTGATCGGGCAGGCGATGGTCGCGGCCTGCCGCACCGTCGAGGGCCGGCTGCCGCATTCGATCCATTGCTATTTCATCCTGCCCGGCGACCCGCAGATTCCGATCATCTACCAGGTCGAGCGCCTGCGCGACGGCAAGAGCTACTCGACCCGCCGCGTCACCGCGATCCAGCATGGCAACGCGATCTTTTCGATCATGGTGTCGTTCCATGCCGAGGAGGAAGGCGCATTCAACCATCAGGACAAGATGCCGGACGTGCCGCCGCCTGAAAAACTTACGGCGGAGGAAGTGTCGAAGCAGCCGATGTTCAAGGAGATGCCGGAATTCATCCGCCGCTATTATGAATCCGACCGGCCGATCGAATTGCGCCCGGTCGAGCTCGGACGTCACTTCGGCCAGAAGATCGACGACGGGCGTATCCATGTCTGGATTCGCACCGCCGCAAAACTGCCCGACGACCCGGCGCTGCATTTGTGCGCGCTGGCCTATGCTTCGGATTTCTCGCTGCTCGATGCCATCATGGCGCGCTACGGCCGCACCCTGTTCGACCAGCGCATGATGCCGGCGAGCCTGGATCACGCGATGTGGTTTCACCGGCCGTTCCGCGCCGACGAATGGCTGCTCTACGCGCAGGATTCGCCGAGCGCGCAGGACGGCCGCGGATTGACCCGCGGCCTGATCTTCAAGCCCGACGGCACGCTTGTGGCGTCGGTGGCCCAGGAAGGCTCGGTGCGCCAGCGCAGGTGAGCGCGGCGCATTCGATTCAAACCTTGCGATCGGCCAGCGCGAATTGCGACAGGTACCAGTTTGCGTACCAGCGCAGCACCCACGGGATCGGAATGATGAAGATGCAGGCGACTCCGAACACGATCGATCGCCACAAAACCTCCAGCCCCGAGGCGAGGAAGATAACCTCGCGGTGCGTACCCTCGATGTTGCGGCAGATCCAGCGCATCCAGGCCGTGATCACCCAGGCCCAGCCGATGATCGTGATGAACGAGACATACAGCAATACTTGCCAGCCGACGTAACCCAGCGCGCTGCCGTTAAAGGCGATCGGAAGTGGCTGACCGTTGGAGCTGAGGTTCGAGGCGATCCACCGGATGATCATCCAGGACAGCACGGCCTGAACCGGAATGCTGAGGTATTGCAGGTAATAGAGATCGGCCGAGCCCAGATAGGTCAGGACGCCGATGGCAATGAACACGTACCAGATATCGAGGGGCTGGCCGGTGAAGCCCATGTTCGGCCGGCCCGGAACGTAAAGGCGGGAAACTATCCATCGGTAGAAGGCGGTCGAAGTCCAGGGCGCCGGTATCACCAGCAGCATGCCTATGACGAGCAGCAGGGTTCTCCCGAGCAGGGACCAGATCGGAAGATCGGCCGAAAGCGCTCCGCCGGAATAATCGCCGCCATAATCGCCTGTCGCAGCCGGGGGCGGGGCGCCGGGATGCGAAACCGAGGGAGGAGCCGACCTGCCGGGGACCAGACCGGGAATCTCGCCCGCCCGCTGCCAGCCCGACATCCCCTCGGTCCATACCAACGTGTCCGCGCCGATCGTGCCCCGCGTAATGAGGTCGCGAAGCTGCGCCTCCGGATAGGGGCCCTGCTGCTGACCGTTGGATGCATAAAACCACGATCGGTTTGACATTTTTATACCTTGGAGCCGTGGGGAAAGGAGAGCCAACCGGGCGGCTGGCGATGAAACCTTATTTTGGCGGACGAGCGTGCCGCCTGTACAGTGATCAAAAACAACAGCCGGTAATGTTTTCCGCTTCTTCCTGCAACTTTTTTATGCCATTTGCCCAGAAAGATGCCAGATTTACACCGGCAGCGAACGGCCGGGCGGCCGAGCTGCCCGATGTTCAAGAACTATCCAGGGAAATAAAGGCCTGACCATGAAACTCGTCGTCGCGATCATCAAACCCTTCAAGCTTGACGAGGTGCGCCAGGCGCTGACGGCCATCGGCGTCCACGGCATGACCGTGACCGAGGTGAAGGGCTACGGCCGCCAGAAGGGCCATACCGAGATCTACCGCGGCGCCGAATACGTCGTGAATTTCCTGCCCAAGCTCCGGATCGAGATCGCGGTCGCCTCCGATGTCGCCGACAAGGCGGTCGAGGTCATCACGGCAAATGCGCGTACCGGCCAGATCGGCGACGGCAAGATCTTCGTCACGCCGATCGATCACGCCCGGCGAATCCGCACCGGCGAGACCGACAGCGACGCGCTCTGACCCATCGACGAATTAACACGCGGCGGCAACGCCCACCGCGGGACGTCAAGAAACGACAACGACACGACAACACGCCGGGGGAATTCCATGGGGGCACTATCGTATCGTGCAGCGGGGAACGCTGCGCTCATCGCGCTTGCGGCAAGCGCATTGGCGACGCCGGCGCTGGCCGCCGAGGCATCCACCATCAGTGCGGCCGATACCGCGTGGATGATCGTTGCCACCGCGCTGGTCCTGATGATGACGATCCCGGGCCTAGCGCTGTTCTATTCCGGCATGGTTCGCAAGAAGAACGTATTGGCGACGATGGCGCAGAGCCTCGCCGCGGTGGCGATGATCTCGATCCTCTGGGTGGCGTTCGGCTATTCGCTGGCCTTTGTCGGCGACGGCCCCTGGATCGGCACGCTGGACCGCTGGTTCCTGATCGGAATGACGATGGAGAGCATCAACCCGGCGGCCAAGACGATCCCGGAAGCGCTCTTCATGCTGTATCAGATGACGTTCGCGATCATCACGGTGGCGCTGGTGGCGGGCGCCGTCGCGGACCGGATGCGGTTCTCGGCCTATCTGCTTTTTTCGGTCGGCTGGTTCACTTTCGTCTACGTGCCGCTCGCCCATTGGGTGTGGGGCGGCGGCTTCCTGGCCAGCATGGGCGTGATGGATTTCGCCGGCGGTCTCGTTGTGCATCTTTCCGCCGGCATCGGCGGCCTGGTTGCCGCGGCGGTGATGGGTCGCCGTCACGGCTATGGCAGCGAGAACCTCGCGCCGTTCGATCTCTCGTTTGCCGTGATCGGCACCGGATTGCTCTGGGTCGGCTGGTTCGGATTCAATGGCGGATCGGCGCTGGCGGCGAATTCGCGCGCGGTCATGGCGATCACGGCGACCCATCTGGCCGCCTGCGCCGGCGCGCTGGCCTGGGGCGCGATCGAATGGGCGACCCGTCGCAAGCCGTCGGTGCTCGGGATGATTTCGGGCGCCGTGGCGGGGCTCGGCACCATCACGCCGGCCTCCGGTTTCGTGGCGCCTTGGCATGGCGTCGTCATCGGCGTGATCGCGGGAACGATCTGTTTCTGGGCCTGCACCTGGCTCAAACAGCGCTTCAAATATGACGATTCGCTCGACGTGTTCGGCGTCCACGGCATCGGCGGCCTGACCGGCACCTTTCTCGCCGGCGTGTTCGCGGTAAACGCGATCGGGGGCACCTCGGGCCTGCTCGAGGGCAACCCGCAACAGGTGCTGATCCAGTTTTATGGCATCGCCGTCACGCTGGTGTGGGCCGCCGGCATCACTTTCGTGCTGCTGAAGCTGGTCGGCGCGTTCACGCCGCTGCGCGTTTCGGTCCAGCAGGAAATGGAAGGCCTCGATATCTCACAGCACGGCGAAGCCCTTCAGTAAGCTAACCCACCCCACTACCGCCTTTCTGCCCGCGCACTGGGCAACATTGTGTCGCCTGCCAGGCTTGCTCACGATTTGAGCAGGCCTGGCTAGTCTTTGGGCGCGACGGAATGGCGCAGGAACGTGCAATTTCCGCAACGGGCGAAAAAGGTCCCATTCATAACCTGTTAGGCAACGATGCCGTTCTGGCACGGCATTTGATTCTAAGGGTCCTGGCTGTGCCCGCGTAGTGAACATCTCCGCGTGGTGAACCTCAGTCGAGAACGCCCGGTTGGTCTGAACCGGGCCCAAGCGGGGATAGGACCCATGAAAATTGTTATGGCGATTATCAAGCCATTCAAGCTCGAAGAAGTCCGTGACGCCCTGACCGCCATTGGCGTTCACGGTCTCACGGTGACGGAAGTCAAGGGATATGGCCGACAGAAAGGCCACACGGAAATCTATCGCGGCGCCGAATATGCCGTGAGCTTCCTGCCCAAGATCAAGATCGAGGTCGCCGTGGCCTCCGATCAGGTCGACAAGACCATCGACGCCATTACCTCCGCTGCCAAGACCGGCCAGATCGGCGACGGCAAGATCTTCGTCATCAACCTCGACCATGCGGTGCGCATCCGCACGGGTGAGGCGGATGCCGCGGCCCTCTGATTTCGCGCTCAAACCATACCACTCAGGAGTAAAACCAAATGACGTTTAAACGTCCCTATGGCGCGGGACTGGCCGCCCTCGCAGTCGGCATGTTCGCCGCCACCGCGGCCTACGCCGAACCAACCGTCAACAAGGGCGACAATGCCTGGATGCTGACGTCGACGGTTCTGGTGCTGTTGATGACCATTCCCGGCCTGGCGCTGTTCTACGGCGGTCTCGTCCGTTCCAAGAACATGCTCTCGGTCCTGATGCAGGTGTTCTACACCGTCTGCATCGTCACCCTGCTCTGGGCGCTCTACGGCTACAGCCTCTCTTTCACCGGCGGTTCCGACTTCATCGGCGGCTTCTCGAAGGCCTTCCTGATGGGCGTGACGCCGGATACGAAGGCGGCGACCTTCAGCGTCGATGCCAACATCTCCGAACTGATCTACGTCTGCTTCCAGATGACGTTTGCGTGCATCACCCCTGCCCTCATCGTCGGCGCCTTTGCCGAGCGCATGAAGTTCGCGGCGATCGCGCTGTTCGTTCCGCTCTGGGTGACGCTGATCTACTTCCCGATCGCGCACATGGTTTGGTACTGGCAGGGTCCGGACCTGATCCAGGACGCCGCCAAGGCGCTCGCCGCCGCGGCTGACGGTGCGGCCAAGACCGCCGCTCAGGCCAAGCTCGACGAACTCAACGCCGACGCCGGCTTCATCTTCAAGAAGAGCGCCATCGACTTCGCGGGTGGCACCGTGGTGCACATCAATGCCGGCATCGCCGGCCTTGTCGGTGCGCTGCTGATCGGCAAGCGCGTCGGCTACGGCAAGGAGCTGATGGCCCCGCACTCGCTGACCATGACCATGATCGGCGCTTCGCTGCTCTGGGTCGGCTGGTTCGGCTTCAACGCCGGATCGAACCTCGAAGCCTCCGGCGGCGCCGCGCTCGCCATGACCAACTCCTTCGTTGCAACCGCAGCGGCGGCAATGTCCTGGATGTTCGCGGAATGGATCGTCAAGGGCCATCCCTCGGTGCTCGGCGCATTGTCGGGCGCGGTGGCGGGCCTCGTGGCGGTCACGCCTGCGGCCGGCTATGCCGGTCCGATGGGCGCGATCGTGCTCGGCCTCGTGGTCGGCGTCGCCTGCCTGTTCTTCTGCACCGTGGTGAAGAACTCGCTCGGCTATGACGACTCGCTCGATGTGTTCGGCGTCCACTGCGTCGGCGGCATCATCGGCGCGCTCGGCACCGGCATCCTGGTGAACCCGGCCCTCGGTGGCGCCGGGATCATCGACTACACCGCCATCCCGCCGAAGGTCGCCGACTACGACTTCACCGCACAGATGATCGCCCAGCTCTGGGGCGTCTGCACCACGCTGGTGTGGTCGGGCATCGGTTCGGCGATCCTCTACAAGGTGGTCGACGTCATCGTCGGGCTGCGCGTCAACGTCGAAACCGAGCGTGAAGGCCTCGACGTCACCGAGCACACCGAACGCGCCTACAATATGTGAGTTCTCCCGGGGGATGGTCTGCAAAGACCATCCCCACAACTCCGGTTCGGGCACATACCCGGCAATGCCCTGACCGTTGAGGGGCTCCAGCGCAAGCTGGGGCCCCTTTCTTTTTTCGCAAAAGCGATTGCTAAGTCCGACGCCAGCCGTCGAAAATGGCGGCAACCAAACCGGGAGGACGTCATGAAACTCGAAGGCGGATGCTATTGCGGCGCCGTGCGCTATGTCGCCGAGGGCGAGCCGGCGTTGCAGGCGCAATGCCATTGCCGCGAATGCCAGTTCATCACCGGCGGCGCGCCCAACATGTTCGCGGTGATGCCGCTCGACGGCTTCAAGTACACCAAGGGTGAGCCGAAGCAGTTTACCCGCAAAGATCTGGAAAAGCCGGTGACGCGCGAATTCTGCGCCGAATGCGGTACGCATATGGTGACGCGGCCGCAGCGTCCGGTCGTGGTGGTCAAGGTGGGGACGCTCGACAATCCCGCCCAGATCACTCCTCAGATCGCAATCTTCACGATCGACAAGCAGCCTTTCCACCACATCCCCGAGGGCATGCCGAGTTTCGAGCGCATGCCACAGCGGTAGCTCGATTCCGAACTTGACAGGGCCGGCGGTGGAAGCTGGAAAAGCGACCGAAATCGCCGCTGGCACCGATGGTTAATCGCGTCTTAACCTCGCCGCATCTATGGTGGTTTGATGTGTTTCCGG
>CADEDX010000182.1:7940-11314 GCA_902826195.1 uncultured Bradyrhizobium sp.
ATCGGCCGTAAAGAAAGTGCTGGCGTATCAAGACATGGCAATGACCGCCCCTTCCGGCGTGGCGCAAGGCGCCGGCAGTGTAACGCCTGCCGGCCAGGCCGAGCGCTCGCCCTTTATCCGCACCACTGAACTGCTGGCGCCGCACCAGCCCGCCAAGCCCTTGATCACGCTGTCATTGGGCGAACCGCAGCACCCTGTGCCGGATTTTGTCGGGCCGGTTCTGGCAAAGCACATCGCAGAGTTCGGCCGCTATCCCATAGCCAAGGGCATCGAGCCGTTCCGGCGCGCGGCGGCCAACTGGCTGTCGAGCCGGTTCCAACTGCCGCGGCCGATCGATCCGGAAAGCGAAGTGCTGGTGCTGAGCGGTAGCCGCGAGGGACTGGTGTTCGCGGCGATCGCCGCCGCGCGTTATGTCGGCCCGCGCAAGGGCAAGCCCGCGATCCTGATGCCCAACCCGTTTTATCCGGCCTATGGCGCCGGCACCCGCGCGGCCGGTTGCGAACTGATCTACCTGCCGACGACGGTCGCCACCGGATTCCTGCCGGATCTCGATGCGCTCGACGAGGCGACGCTGGCCCGCACCGTGGCGTTCTTCATTGCTTCGCCAGCCAATCCGCAAGGCGCGGTCGCTTCGCGCGATTACTTCACGAGATTGAAGCAACTTGCCGACCAATATGGCTTCATGATCCTGAGCGACGAATGCTATTCGGAAATCTACACCAGGCAGGCGCCTGGCAGCGCCTTGGAATGCGCCGGGCCCGACCTCACCAATGTCGTGGCGTTCCAGTCGCTGTCGAAGCGCTCGAACCTGCCCGGCATGCGTGTCGGCTTTGCCGCCGGCGACAAGAAGTTTCTCGCGACCTATCACGAATTGCGCAATGTCGCGGCGCCCCAGGTGCCGGTGCCGCTGCAGCATGTCGCCGTCGCCGCCTATAGCGACGAAGCGCATGTCGAGGAAAACCGCAGGCTTTATCGCGTCAAGTTCGACCTCGCCGACCAGATCCTCGGTAGCCGCTACGGCTATGTACGGCCGGCCGGCGGTTTTTGCGTGTGGCTCGACGTGTCCAAGCTCGGCGGTGACGAGGCCGTGGCTGTAAAACTTTATCGAGACGCAGGCGTCCGCGTGATCCCCGGCAGCTACCTGTCGCGGCCGCAGAACGACGGTTTCAATCCCGGCGCGGGCTACATCCGCCTCGCGCTGGTCTCCGACAGTGAATCAACGGCCGAGGCGCTGCACCGGCTGGTCGACATTCTGGATTAATCGCAGGGCCCCATGAGCATGGCAGCGATCGGACGCGTTATCCCCCTGGTCGGCCATCTGCCGACTTCCATCCGCGACGCCCTCGCCCGGCGCCTGCGTGAGTTCGCGGGCCTGAGCCTGATCTCACTGTCCGGCGTGGCCGCGGCGGCGCTGATGACATGGTCGGTGCAGGATCCGAGCCTGAGCCACGCCACGTCGCGCCCGATCCGCAACGTGCTGGGCTATCCCGGCGCGATCGGCGCCGACCTCCTGATGCAGATTCTCGGGCTCGGCGCGATCATGCTGATCCTGCCCATCGCGGTGTGGGGCTGGCGCATGCTGACCCACCGCACCTTCGACCGCGAAGCGCTGCGGCTGGGATGCTGGATTCTCTGCACGGTGATCGCGGCCGGCTTTGCGAGCTGCTGGCCGCATGGCGGCGGCTGGGCGCTGCCGACCGGCCTCGGCGGCGTCGTCGGCGACGCCCTGGTACGCGCGCCTGCGGTCGTGTTCGGTCCGGTCGGCTTCACCTACCGTCTCGTGCTCGGCATCATCCTGTTCGCGGCGATGTGCGCCGCCTTCCTGTTTGCCAGCGGCTGGGGTTCGCGCCCGCGGGAAGAAGAGCTGACGCCGATCGAGGACGACGACACGCCGTTCGAAGAAGAAGAAGCGGATCGCAGCTCGGTTTCGCTCGGCTGGGTGTATCACGCGCTGATGAGCGCCAAGGCGCGGATCGGCTGGCTGATGAGCACGGCCTATCGCTCGCTGGTGTCGAGTTCGCCGCCGCCGCGCAAGGCCTCGTTCCAGCGCCAGGAGCCGAGCCTCGGCGGCCGCGCCACGCCGGCGCTGGCTCCGCGCGATGAAGATTTGGAGGAAGAGGAAGAAGAGGACGAGGAGGAAGACGAGGAAGAGGAGGAAGAAGCTCCGCGCGCTTCGCGCAAGAAGCCGGCGCCGCGTCCCGCCTCGCGCAAGTCCGACAAATTCGAACTTCCTTCGGTCGCGATGCTGACCGCCCCCAAGGCGTCGGACCGGCAGCCGCTCAACAAGGCCGAACTGGAGGCCAATTCGCGCGCGCTGGAAGGCGTGCTCGGCGATTTCGGCGTCCGCGGCGAGATCGTCAAGGCCAACCCAGGACCGGTGGTGACGCTGTACGAACTGGAGCCGGCGCCCGGCATCAAATCCTCCCGCGTGATCGGCCTCGCCGATGACATCGCCCGCTCAATGAGCGCGCTCTCGGCGCGCGTCGCCGTGGTCGCGGGCCGCAACGCCATCGGCATCGAGCTGCCGAACGTGCATCGCGAGAAAGTCTATTTGCGCGAATTGCTCACCGCAAAGGACGAGTCGCACGCCAAACTGCCGCTCTGTCTCGGCAAGAACATCGGCGGCGAATCCATCATCATCGATCTCGCCCGCACGCCGCATATGCTGATCGCCGGCACCACCGGCTCGGGTAAATCGGTCGCCATCAACACCATGATCCTGAGCCTGGTCTACCGGTTACGACCGGATCAGTGCCGCCTGATCATGGTCGATCCGAAGATGCTCGAACTCTCCGTCTATGACGGCATCCCGCATCTGCTGACGCCGGTCGTGACCGACCCAAAGAAGGCCGTTGTGGCGCTGAAATGGGCCGTGCGCGAGATGGAAGAGCGCTACAAGAAGATGGCCAAGCTCGGCGTCCGCAACATCGACGGCTACAACCAGCGGCTGGTCGAAGCCAAGAGCAAGGGCGAGGATCTGACGCGCACGGTGCATACCGGCTTCGACAAGGAAACCGGCAAGGCGATCTACGAGGAAGAAAAGCTCGACCTCGAACCGCTGCCCTACATTGTCATCATCGTCGACGAAATGGCCGACCTGATGATGGTGGCCGGCAAGGACATCGAAGGCGCGGTGCAGCGCCTCGCGCAGATGGCGCGCGCCGCCGGCCTGCACGTCATCCTCGCCACGCAGCGTCCGTCGGTCGACGTCATCACCGGCACCATCAAGGCGAACTTCCCGACCCGCATCTCGTTTCAGGTCACCTCGAAGATCGACAGCCGCACCATTCTCGGTGAGATGGGCGCCGAGCAACTGCTCGGCCAGGGCGACATGCTCTATATGGCGGGCGGCGGGCGCATCAGCCGCGTGCACG
>CADEDX010000183.1 GCA_902826195.1 uncultured Bradyrhizobium sp.
ATGCCCTGCCATGCACTGGCTTCGTAGCCCTGCACAAACTCACCCACCGTTGGAATGTCAGGCAACGCGATTGAGCGCGTTGCGGTCGTCACTGCCAGCGCGCGCAGTTTACCCGACTTTATGTGTTCGATAGAAGACGAGAGGTTATCAAATAGAACTTGCACTTGTCCCCCGAGCAGGTCGGTAAGCGCCGGCGCAGCACCTTTGTAGGGTACATGCAGCATGTCGACTCCGGCCATCATCTTGAAAAGTTCACCGGCCAATTGAAGAGTCGTACCGCTAACTCCGGCCATATTGATTTTTCCCGGATTGGCTTTCGAATATGCAATAAACTCGGGGACCGTCCGCGCAGGAACCGATAGATTCACTTCCATAACATTCGGCACGCGAACGATGCTGGCTACCGGCGCGATGTCCCTGAGAAAAACAAAGTTGAGGTTGTCGTAAAGTGTCGCGCTAATTGCATTTGCCGCACTAACGAGGAGGAGCGTGTAGCCGTCTGGCTCTGCACGCACGACCGCTTCAGCTGCGATATTTCCGCCTGCGCCAGGCCTGTTCTCGATAACGAACTGTTGGCCCAGCCGCTCTGACAAATGCTGGCCAATTAGGCGAGCAACGATGTCGGTTGGACCGCCAGGTGGAAAGCCGACAATGATCCGCACCGGCCGTGAAGGGTAAGCTTCCGTTTTCGCGATCGCTGACAGGGGGAGGATTGCAGCGCCCGCAGCTACATACAAGAACCTGCGACGAGGAAGTCTCATGGCGCGCCTCCGTGTACGGCGATCTTGATTGTTTCTACACCCCCCATGCTATAAGAAGAATTCCCTATTTTCCTCTACCCCTATAGGAACTTGCCTAATTGCGCCGTAAAATCGACTGGGACCGCCAGATCGGACGTCGGCTCACTTTGCGAGACTTGCATGTCTTCGCAACGGTGGCTCAACACGGCAGCATGGCTAAAGCTGCACTACAACTTGGGGTTTCTCAGCCGGCAGTTTCGGAAGTTATCTCCGGGCTCGAGCACGCCCTAGGCGTGCGGCTTCTCGATCGAAGTGCACAGGGTGTTGCGCCGACTATTTTCGGCGATGCATTGCTAAAGCGCAGTGTTGCCGTGTTTGACGAACTGAAGCAGAGTGTAAGGGACATTGAGTTTTTATCGGATCCCACCGTGGGAGAATTGCGTATCGGGTACACCGAGTCCCTCTCGACCACCATCCTCCCCAAAATTCTTTTGATTTTCTCTCGGACATATCCGCGCGTAAGTATGCTTCTGGATGATGTGAGCGCGCAGGCAGCGCAAGCGTTAGGACCAGGGTTACAGGATCGGAAGTATGACTGCGTCCTTCAGCGGATTCCCAACGAGCTCTTTGAGAATGAGTTAAACTCCGAAGAGCTTTTCGAAGACAAATTAGTAGTTGTGGCGGGCGCAAATTCGAAGTGGGCGCGCCGCCGGAAGCTTGACCTTTGTGACCTCGTCGACGAGCCTTGGATCCTGCCGCCAATAGGCGGATGGTATCGTACGTTTGTAACCGACGCTTTCCGCGAGCGCGAACTCGCTGTCCCCAAGGCTGGCTTGGTCGCTCATTCCGTTGGCCTCCGCGCGCGGCTAGTAGCTGAAGGTTCTTACATCACCACCTTTGCCAAATCCGTGGTGCATCTGAATTCCTGGCATAACACGCTGAAAATATTGCCCATCGATTTCTCGAGCAGGGCTTTACCTGCCGGCATTTTGACTTTGAAGAATAGGACCTTGAGTCCCGTCGTTGAGCGCTTCATAGCGACTGCTCGCACCGTATCAAAGACCTTCATCGGCGGATAATTCCGCCAACCTCCTCTACGGGTGTCGGCGTCTCTTAGACGCCCGTGACGACACGGTTCTTTACTTCTACGAATTTGGGTTAAGCTAAACGCGAGATATTCTGCACGGGCTACCATCAATGCTATATGACTTATGCTGGAGCCGCAGCCAAACCCACGCCGAAAAGCGTTCTTGCAGAAATGGCTCACTTCGCGTGGCGCAGAAAATGTCTGATGGTCTGATTGACTAACTCGGGGTGTGAGCGCATCGGGTAATGGCCAGCATCCGCAATCCGCATCACAGTCAGATCGGGCACGTAGACTTCAAGGCCGTCCAGCTGCCCTGGCAGCATTACGTCGTCACGCATTCCCCAAATCACCAGCGTCGGCATGTCTACGCGCAGGGACGTCGTCACCGGCGGCTTAGCGGCGTCGACGAAAAAGTGGGCGGCGAGGTCCGGCACGGGCATAGCGGCACTCTCCGCGACCGAGACGGGAATCTTGATTGGGTCTGCACGATAGTAGTTGTACCATAGCGGATAGGGCGCTGCCGCAGTACGGAAATCGCGCTCATACTGCGATGCGCGATTCTGCGCCGGGTTGTCGCGTATCTCGCGCAGATGGATGGCAGGATGTGGCGCGTTGAAAACGATCAAACGTTCGACCCGCGTCGGATATGCCGACGCAAACACCCAAGCAACGTAGCCGCCCCAATCGTTGCCCACAAGAATGCAGCGCTCGCGTTCGAAATGGTCGAGCAAACCGTGCACGTCGCCGAGTAAGCGGGGCATGCGGTAGGCATCAACCGTGTCCGGGGCGTCGGACGGCGGAAAACCGCGCAGATTTGGTGCCACCGCAAGATGATCGCCGCAGAATTCACGAACCTGCGGATCATAGAGCGTCGAACTATCCGGCGCGCCGTGCAGAAACAGCATAAGCGGCCCATCACCTGCCCGAACAAAGAACAACCGCACGCCGTCGCCTTGTGCGTGGCCTTGCGCTTGGTCAGGCTTAGCCGACGCGTCGCTAGTCGGTCGCGCGGCCAGAGCAACTCCAAGTAGCATACCTGAAAGCAAGAACTGCCGTCGGTCCATGATCGAGTTACCGAGAATGCCTACCTCACAACTTCTCACGGCTGGGCGTTCGTTGGAAGTGTCTAATGTTCGGCCGGGCTTTCAGCGGGAGGTCACCGAATTGAGCAGGCTATCGCGCTCCCATACACCAATTCCTTGGTCAGCTTGAAACGGGGAGGCTGCGATTGCAATGCACCAATCTCCGCTTCGAGCACTGCGATCTTCGCATTCTTTGCTTCGACTTCTTCAAGTCAATCCGCCCGCTGTTTTCCTAGCTGAGCGATACTTGCATCAAGAAGCCGTTTCAAATCTGCTATTCGTTTTTGAGCCACTTCGGTATCACGCTTGCCTGCCACTACAGCCATCGTGCGGAGCAATGAACTCATGGGCATGTGCAATATGTCCATCATCCGTCATGCTGTAAGCACGGTATTCCAAAGAGGCATTCATGATGTTCAAGGGCGGACACAATTCGCTCGACAGCTACCCCCCTCAGGTCAGCAGCGTGACGAAAGCAGTCGCCGATACAAGGGCCAAGCAGCCCAGGGATCGTCGGCTACTGCATCGTTCCGACAAGTTACATCCATCATTGGGGCTTGATACCGCGGGATTCCCTTCGGTCAGCGATACTTGGCACCGGTGGCAGGTCAACGGCCGTGGGCTTGTGGTTGACAAGACGGAAGAACAACGGAACGAAAATGATCGCGAGAGCGGTGGCTGCGATCATTCCGCCGATGACGCCGGTGCCGATGGAGTGCCGGCTGGCAGAACCGGCTCCGGTGGATATCGCCAACGGCAGCACACCGAGAATGAATGCCAACGACGTCATCACGATGGGACGGAATCGCAACCGAGCCGCTTCGAGTGCGGCGTCGTAAACCGAAAGACCCTCGCGGTGGCGCTCCGCGGCAAACTCCACGATCAGGATCGCGTTTTTGGCCGCGAGCCCTATCAGCGTGATGAGACCGATCTGGAAGTAGATGTCGTTTTCGATGCCGCGCAGCCAGATCGCAATGATGGCCCCAAACAACGCGAATGGTACGGCAGTAAGCACCGCCAGCGGCAGTGACCACCTTTCGTATTGTGCCGCGAGGATGAGAAACACCATCAGCAACCCGAATAGAAAGCCCTGGTAGCCGGTGCCCGCCGTTGAAATCTCCTGGTAGGCGGAGCCGGTCCAGCCGATCGAATAGTCCGTTCCGAGGTTGGCCGTCACGATCTGCTGTATCGCTGCGAGAGACTGTCCCGACGAATATCCCGGCGCGGGGTTGCCGAGAATCTTGGCGGAGGGAAAGATGTTGAAGCGGTCAACGGTATCGGGGCCTATCGTTCGCTCCACGGTCACCAGAGCATCCAGCGGGATCATGGCTCCGGATTCGGAGCGCACATAGATGAAGCGAAGGTCGTTAGGGGAGCTGCGGAACTCCGACTCCGACGACAGGCTGACGCGGTAGGTACGTCCAAACAGCGTGAAATCGTTGACGTAGAGGCTGCCGAACCCGCTTTGCATGGTCTCGAAGATGGTATTGATCGGAACGCCGAGGGTTTTGGCCTTGTCCCGATCGACGTTGACCTTGTATTGCGGAATCGAAGTGGAGAACTGCGAACTGACCCCCGTCAGCTCGGGACGCTTGGTAGCCTCGGCGACGATCTTATTGGCCGCATCCGCGAGTGCATCAAGGGACGCGCCGGAACGATTCTGAAGATACAACTCGAAACCACCGGTGGTGCTGATGCCCTGGATCGGCGGCGGGTTTAGTCCAAACACCACGCCGTCTCGAGATTTTGAGTTGAGGTTGCCCAACGCCGGCGCGATCTGGCGAGCATCCGACTTAGGACCCGTTCGTTCCGCCCAATCCTTCAGGGTGATGAACGACACGCCGGCATTGGTCTTCTGCGCGCTCGACAGGACGTCGAAGCCCGTGAGCGACACCACGCCCTGTACCTCCGGCATGTTCTTGATCTCGTTGGCGGTTATATCCTGGATCGCTTTGGTACGGCCGAGCGCTGCGGCCGGCGGCAACGAGGTGACCATTAGTACATAGCCCTGATCCTCCTGCGGCACCAGGCTGCTCGGCACCTTGAAAAAGAGCAGGCCCGTTGCGGCCAGCATCACGGTTACAACCGCCAGCGACACGAATGTGCGCTTCAGGAAAAAGGTTACGACGGCCCCGTAGCGATCCGTGAGCCATTCGAAGCCGCGATTGAACACCCTGAATGGCTTTGCCGGCTCTTCATGCTGCTCCTTCAGAAGCAGCGCGGCCAGGGCCGGGGTCAGCGTCAGCGCTACGATGCCGGAGATCACGACGGAAACCGCAATGGTCACGGCGAACTGGCGATACAGTTCACCGGCGAGGCCGCCGAGAAACGAGACCGGAATGAAGACCGCGCACAGCGTGAGGACGATGGCGACCACCGGGCCGGTGACCTGCTCCATCGCCTTAACGGCGGCTTCTCGAGGACTTTTTTTCTCCGTCCGCATGATGCGCTCGACATTCTCAAGCACCACGATGGCGTCATCCACGACGATCCCGATCGCCAGCACGAGGCCGAACAACGTCAGCAGGTTGATCGAAAATCCGAGCAGGTACATTCCGCCGAAGGTGCCGATCAGCGAGACCGGAATGGCGATCACGGGGATCAGGGTCGCCCGCCAGCTCTGCAGAAAGATGAAAACCACGACGACAACCAGAATGATCGCCTCGATGAAAGTCTTGATCACCTCCTCGATCGACACCTCGACGAACCGCGTCGTGTCGAAGGGAATTCTGTATTCGACTCCCTCCGGGAAGCGGTCCTGGAGGCGGTCCATCGTATCCTTGACGCTCTTGGCGACTTCGAGGGCGTTGGCGCCAGGCTGCAAATAGACGCCAATCGGCACGGTTGGGGCCCCGTTATAGGTCGCCGAAAAACTGTAATTGAGAGCGCCCAGTTCGACGCGCGCGATATCCTTGACGCGGAGCGCTCCGCCAAAGGCGTCCGAACGGATAATGATATTTTCGAATTCGCGAGGGTCGGCGAAGCGGCCCTGGGTGGTAACTGAATAGGTGAAGGTCGCTCCATCCTTTTGCGGCTCTTCGCCAAACCGGCCGGCGGCGAATTGTGCATTCTGCTCGCGTATAGCCGCAGCGACGTCTCCGGGTGTGAGGCTGAACTGTGCCAGCTTGTCCGGGCGGAGCCATATCCGCATCGAATAATCGGACGCTCCGAACAGGGAAGCGTCGCCGACCCCGGGCGTGCGCCGCAGTTCGTCGATGATATTGATTAGAGCATAGTTGCCGATGAAGATGGTGTCGTAGCGGTTGCTGGGCGACGACATTGTCAGAACCTGGAGGATGGCTGTCGAGCGCTTCTGGACGACCACGCCCTGACGCTGAACCTCGGACGGTAGCAGTGGCGTTGCGCGCTGCACCCGGTTGGTCACGTTGATTGTGTTCTGGTCAGGATCGGTTCCGATCGCGAAAGTAACAGAAATGGTGAGCGTACCGGAGCCGGTGGACGTCGAGCGCATGTACAGCATGTTTTCCACGCCATTGATCTGCTGCTCGAGCGGAGCAGCCACCGTCTCCGCGATAGTTTGCGCCGACGCGCCGGGATAGGTGGCGCTGACCCTCACTTCTGGCGGTACGATTGCCGGATACTGCGCGATCGGCAGCGCCCGCAGAGCCATAAGGCCAGCCAGCACGATAATAATCGAGATGACGGCGGCAAAGACTGGACGGTCGATGAAGAATTTTGAAAACATTACTTGGCCTGACTCGGATCGGCGGGCGCCGTTGCCGCCACGCCGACCTTGGCTTCACTCGGTCCGGAGTCTGCGGCCTTATCCGGACCCGCCTTGGCCGGATCGAACGGCACGGGCCTGATCGGTCCGCCCGGCCTCACCCGCTGCACGCCGTCCACAACAATGGTTTCGCCATCTTTCAGTTCGTCCTTGACCGCCCCGCCTCCCGCGACTTCCCGATAGAGCTTGATCGGACGCACCATGACGCCGTCGTTAGCGGAATTGACCACGTAGACGAATGCACCCTGCGGACCTTGTGAAACCGCCTTTTGGGGTACGACGACGACGTCTTGCAGCGATACGCCAGTGAGCAGGACCCGGACGAACTGGTTCGGCAGCAGCGCACCATTGGCGTTCGGAAATATCGACCGGATTTGCAGGGTGCCCGTGCGGGGATCGACCGTGGATGCGGAAACATCGAGCTTGCCCTTTACCGGAAACGGCGCACGATCGCCAAACTGCAATGCAACCTCGATATCGGCCGGGGTAAGCGGCTTCTCGCGCGCCCGATTGATCCCGCGAAGCTCGACGAACTCGGATTCGCTGGTTGAGAAGTTCACATAGGCAGGGTCGAGTTGCGTGATCGTCGTGAGGACGGTTTCCTGTGCCTGCGCGAGCGAGCCTTCCGGCGGAGAGCTCAGGCTGGTCGGGCCGGTCACCGGCGCCGTCACCGTGGTGAACTCGATGTTCAACTTGGTGGTCTGGATTTCAGCCTGCGCACCCTGGACGGCAGCGCGGGCCAGGTCGCGAGCGGCGCGTGCATCCTCGAGCTGCTTTGCGGTCGCCACCTGCTTCTGCGAAAGTTCCTCGATCCGGCGGTAGTTTTCGTCGGTCTGGGTCAGTGTTGCCTGGGTTTGCGCGAGTTGCGCATTCGCGCGGTCCAAGGCCGCTTGATAGGTGCGCGGATCGATCCGGAAGAGGACGTCTCCCTGTTTGACGATCGAGCCCTCCACAAATTCGCGCTTCAGAATGATCCCGCCAACCTGGGCGCGGATCTCGACGTTGCGAAAGCCCGCCACGCGGCCGGCATAGGTCAGGGGCAACGGCACGTCCGCCCGCCGGACCTTGATGACGCCGACTTCCGCAGGGGGTGGGGCTGCCCTTTGCGCTGCCTGTTGGGGTTTCGCGGTAAACAAGAAGTAGCCGGCGGCTAGACCGCCCAGCGCAATTACGCAAGCAATCACACCGTGAGACGTCTTCATCGAACTTCCTCGGCGGACATTGCGGTCGCTTTCACTGTGAAGTGTATCTAGACCGTGTTGCCGGCTAGCTCGCGAAGGTCCTCGAGAACGGACAGACAGACGTCTAGATCACAAACCGGTCGAAACCCAAGCGCTATCCCACTCTTGTTGTTCCACCGGGCTAGCAACCCTGCGCGGTGGTGGCGATTTTCCTTCGGGGGGCCGCCCGCGATCCAAAAACTCGGGTTTAAGGGCGACACGAAAGTCGCCGTCCAAGACACGCGATTTCAGACGTCCCGCTATGATAGTGGACATACCGGATGCAAGGTCGAGCAGCCATTCCACCGGCATGGTGTGCGGCAAGGACGGGCTCAATGGCTTAAGCACACTTTTTTGAACAATCGCGGAACTTATTGTGGCATCGTCATTTACCCTGTCGGAGGACCGCAAAGCCGCAGCAGGGAACGCAAGTTGAATGGCGTCGTAATGATCCTGGTCGTCGAGTACGATTAGTTCATTCGGGCTATGTGGCCATCAAATCTCGCAGCCAATCATCGCGGTTTCATGGTTCCTCCTAGGCCCGGTACGCTACGAGCACGGCGCCGCAAGCAATCAGGATCACACCGAGCCAATTTAGCAGCGCGCGCCGTTCACCCAGAAAGAGCACCGCGGTTGAATCGGCTTAATCATCGGTTGAGGTGCTATCCCCACCGCGCCCGTGATGAAGACCCGTTCCCAGTCCACCGCCGCTCATCCCCCCGCCAGTTCCGCTTCCTTTTTCCCGGCCACCATCGCCCTTGCCGCCGCGGCCTGCGCTGCTTTGCGGTCTTGTCGGCCCTTGCAAGGGAATATTTATGGCTTTGGGAATCGGGTCAAGATCGAGGGCCGTCCGGATGTAGTTGCGGAGCGAGATGACGAGTTCCGCGGTGTGTATAGGCCGTCCAGCGGACATATCACTGGCCGCCTGTCCGGCAAGGCGCACATGCTCCTCAGTACCGAGAAGAAGAATATCGGACAAGGCAGCCTCCACTGCGTCGCGAATCCGACGTGGGCGGTCCGAGGTCGCGTTACCCGGCTTTTCCATTGACCCCGTCTCGCCCTCTTCGATCGAGACGCGTAAATCGCGAAGATGGATTGGGTTGACTGTCAACTGTCCAGTGAACGAGCCTCCCAGAGTCCTGTAAGCAGAGATAAGGGTCTTGAGGCGTTCATTGATTTGGCGGTTCATCCGCTGCTGACGTTGTTGGATCGTGAGCATCATGAGAACGCGTATGCCAACACCAATCAACGCGAATACTGCAAGGCTGAGTGCGCCGGTAAGCACGCCCTGCCATGAACTGAAATCAAGAAATCGCACGTCGAGTCTCCCAAGCCCTGCTGCCCATGATTTTAACCACGTCAGCGGACAAGAACAGGGCAACGTGCGTTCCCACGCACACGAAGACCGTTTGCGCGTTGTCTGGGGCACCGAAAGGTCATTGCACTAGCGTCATGGTCACCTCGGCCCGTTGCAAACGTGCCCGCTGCCCTACGCGGTTAAATTCTGGCCTGCTGGTCCCTGCGTGCTGGCAAGCGGGGAGAGCTAAAGGTCACGTATCACTGTTCGCCTCCTGTTCGGTGAACGAGCCATTTCTGCCTTACAGCTCAAAACGCAGACGCCAACCACCTTATCGATCTGAAGGTCGATTATTTAGCGACGACTGTCTTCATCAATGGGCTCGTTATGGTGCTTCGTCAGCGTCGCCACGATTATGTATTTTTGTACGCAAGACATGATCTGCTCGTAGTGAGAACGGGATCTCCGATCCCCTCCATTGCGGCGCTGGGAAACTGGCGTAAGAGCAAGAAGAAACGGGTTACGAAAGTCAGCGATGAAATCAGGTTAGCTCTTGAGACGCACGGGTACATGCGCAAACCAAAAATGGTTTATCGTAGAAATTAGTGTACGGAACATCCCGATGGCTTTGCTAGACGTGCAATGTGAGCCTCTGGCGGCTCAGTTGGCGTCGGTGACCTTGCCTTTGCCGTCGCAGGAATTGCACTT
Source organism: uncultured Bradyrhizobium sp. (assembly GCA_902826195.1). GTDB lineage: Bacteria > Pseudomonadota > Alphaproteobacteria > Rhizobiales > Xanthobacteraceae > Bradyrhizobium. The sequence goes on from CADEDX010000183.1 coordinate 9,880, forward strand.
GACGGGGTAAATTCGGCAGCCTGGCTGCGCCGGCTGCTTTATTGCTGGGGTAGCCCGTTCCATTGCAGGCGGGGCAGGCATGATCTTCATGCCTTTCATGCCACCCGCCTTTCGTTCGCCACTCACAGGTCAGCCCTTAAGCTTTGCATTCAGCCCCAGATCGACCAGCCGGCGCATCGACACTCCTCAGCCTGATATACCGGGCGGCAGCCTACGCTGAATTTCTGCAAGTCGTTGCTCATCAGCGGCCGTCCAATAGCTGCGGCCTCACTTGGGGATGATAACCCGCCATCCAACTTTCTCGTCGGGCACTACGGCCGCCGGGATCAAACAATTCCTCAGAGATGAGCCAGCTCAAATCGGCGCTCGAAATACGCTGCTTAGCCATATCGGCGCCCGCGATAAGCTTCGTTGCTTCCTCGTTTTAGCACCGGGTCGACCGGCGGCTGGCTCAAATCCGCGACCGCATCGCGTTGAGCCCCGCCTCGGTAAGCCTGCCTTCCGTTTTATGGCCCCTGCCCTGGATCTCGATCCAACCCCGTTGAACCAGCCGGCTCAGCGTCATTTCGCCAGCCGGGATTGGAAGGCGGTTGACCAATTTCCAGTCGGTCAAGCTCAAATGTTGCATGACCGCCCGTTGGCTCATGTTTGCGCCTTTACCCGGATTAATGGTCATTTTTCAGCCCTTCAGCTTAGCGCTACTAGGCGGCGAATGGCTCACCGCAACTATTTTTTGATCGCTTGTTCAACCCTCTCAATGGTGTCCATGCAGCCAATCACGAAAGACGCGAAATCGCGCTTCGTAACCTTTTCCTTGTCTGCCTTTTCGCTGCAAAACTTCTGCCGCGCAATCTCAGCCTGCCGCTTTTGCGCCGCCTCCTTATACTCTGGACTTACTCCGGAGATCGCGCTGTCAGGTGGAAAAACAAAACTGCAGAAAAGCACTGAAATCAAAATAAGAAAACAAACTCGGCTCAAACTGTTGCTCCTATTTTTTTGCCTCCAACCCCAATTCTGCAAGCCGACGAATGGCCTCAACGCGATGGCTCACTTGCCCGGCCGATCTTTGCGAGCATCGCGAAAGACGCTTGGCCCCTGTATCAGCTTCCGCTTGCGAACCTTGCGTTCGTCGTCTGATGCGTTCTGATCGGAGCGCTTGTCTATCGTCTTGCCCGCAAGTTGGACCGCGCGAGCTGCAGACTGCTTAGCAGTTGAAAGCACCTGAGGGCGCTTTGGCGTTTCGGAAGATGACAAACCGATCTCCACCAGCTGCCGGATGGCCTGAGAGCGAGGAGGCTGATCGTCTTGCGACATGGCCCAGCGCTCTACGAGGGCGAGCACCTTTTCCGGTAATCGGATGGTCACGGCGGGGTCGCGACCCGTGGCTGGCCGGCC
>CADEDX010000184.1 GCA_902826195.1 uncultured Bradyrhizobium sp.
GGGAAGCCATTCCCCCGATCACATTTGATTCAACTCAGTTGCCGGATGCTCTAGGTCGTCGCGGCGATCTCGGCCGGCTCCGCCAGCACACATCGCGCCATCCGATCCGGCGAGACCTGAACATTGGGCGGCAACCGCTCGGAACAGCGCGGCTGCGCAAAACTGCAGCGCGGCGCGAACGAGCAACTCGCGGGGGCCTTGTCCAGCGACGGTGGCGTACCTGGAATGGTTTCGAGCCGCTGGCCGCGCTTGGCGCCATGAACGGTCGAGGCCAGGAGTCCCTTGGCATAGGGGTGGACCGGCGTACGTACGATGTCGCGCAAGCGACCCTGCTCGACGATCTGCCCGGCGTACATCACCGCGACACGGTCGCAGATTTCGATGGCGACGCCGATGTCGTGGGTCACGAAGATCACGGACATGCCGAATTCGCGCTGCAATTCGCGCAGCAGCAGCAGGATCTGGATCTGCACCGTGGCGTCCAGCGCCGTAGTCGGCTCGTCAGCCAGCAGGATCTTCGGCTTGCAGGCCAGCGCCAGCGCGATCATCGCGCGCTGCCGCATGCCGCCGCTCATTTCGTGCGGATAGGCATCGAGTCGTCGTTTGGCCGAAGGAATGCGCACCACCTCGAGCATTTCGAGCGCGCGCGCCATGCCCTCCTTCTGGCTCTTGCCTTCGTGACGCATCACGCTTTCGGCGATCTGTTGCCCGATCGTGTAGACCGGATCGAGCGCCAACGCCGGTTCCTGGAAAATCATGGAGACGGTCTGGCCACGAAACGCCGAAAGCTCGTCTTCGTTCATCGCCAGCACGTCGCGGCCCAGCACCTTTACGATGCCAGAAATCTGCGTCCGCTTCCGCGGCAACAGCCGCATCAGCGCGCGCAGGGTCACGCTTTTGCCGGAGCCGGATTCGCCGAGCAGGCCCAGCACCTCGCCCTCGCCGAGCGAGAGCGAGATGTCGTTGACAGCATGCACCGTCCGCTCGCCGGTAAAGCGGATGTTGAGGTCGCGGATTTCGACGAGATTGCTCATGCGAGTTTCGGCACCTGCTGGTGATAGTCCGTCGCGCGCTGGAATGCCGCGCCGATCCGCACCAGCCCGGCCTCGTCGAAGGCGCGGCCGATCAGCTGCATGCCGACCGGCAGGCCGGTCTTGGTGAAGCCCGCGGGAATCGAAAGCGACGGCAGGCCGAGATAATTGATCGGCCGGGTGAATTTCGTGATCCGCTGGATCACGGCCTCAGCGTCGCGGCTGTTGCCGACATCGCTCTCGGCAATGGTCACCGCCGGCATCGGCGCGACAGGCGCGATCACGGCATCGGTACCCTTCACCGCTGTGAGGTAGGCGGCGAGCGCCGGGCCGCGCCAGCGCATCGCCTCGAGATAGGTCACGCCCGGAATCGCGAGCCCGTTCTGCAACCGCATCAAGACCTGCGCGCCGTAATCCTGCGGCCGCTCGATCAGCCAGCGCTTGTGATAGGCGGCGGCTTCGGTAGCGAGCACGAGTTGACAGGCGGCGGTGAGCTGGCGCTGGTCTGGCAGCTCGACCTTGACGATTTCGGCGCCCTCTTTCTTGAGCGTGGCGATAGTTTCGTCCAGCACCCGCGCGACTTCGGAATCGAGCTCGTCGACATAGAACGCGGTCGGCACGCCGATCTTGAGGCCTTTCAGCGAGCCTGTGGTCGCAGCCATGTAGTCCGGCACCGGCAGCGATGCAGTGGTCGGATCTTCGGGATCGGCGCCGGCCATCAGCCCGACCAGCAGGGCGCAGTCCTCAACCGTTTGCGCAAGCGGCCCGACCGTATCGAGCGACTGCGACAGCGGCATCGCACCGGCACGGCTGATCAGACCGACCGTGGTCTTGAAGCCAGTGACGCCGCAGAAGTGCGCCGGCATCCGGATCGAGCCGCCGGTATCGGAGCCTAGCGCGGCAAAAGTCAGCCGCGCGCCGACCGCCGAGCCCGAGCCGGATGACGAGCCGCCGGTGATGTAATCGACATTCCAGGGATTGCGCACCGGGCCGTAGTGCACGTTATGGCCGGTGGGACCATAGGCGAACTCCACCATCTGCAGCGAGCCGAGCCTGACGGTGCCGGCGTCCTTCAACCGCTGCAGCGCGGTCGAGGTGGTCGTCGGCACAAAGTCGCGGCGGATTTTTGAGCCGCAGGTCACGACCTTACCGGCCTCGTAATACATGTCCTTGTGCGCGAGCGGCACGCCGTGCAGCGGCCCACGATTGTTGCCCTTGGCGAAATCGGCATCCGCGGCATCGGCCGCGGCCAGTGCTTCATCCGCCTCGATCGCCATGAAGGCGTTGAGGCGCGGCTGCCATTGCGCGATCCGGTCGAGACAGGATTGCGTGACCTCGCGCGAGGAGAGCTTTTTGGCCGCGATCGCTTTCGCAACCGCCACCAGTGACATCAAGGCCGGTTCGCCGCTCATGTCGACACCTTTGGACGCTGCACCAGCAGATAGCTCGCGGGCTCGAGATCCATCGGCAATGTGCCGGCGACCGGCGCAAACCCGTCGAAGGCCGGCCCGATGGAATTGGAGATACGGGCGGAAACTTCCGCATCCTGCGGCACGCCGGCGACCTCGGTCATTGCCTTGACCTGTTTTGGATCGAGTCTTGTCATGCAGCACTTGCTCCCTTGTCGTTCGGTACGGCCGATGCGCGGCTATGCCCCGAGCCCGGAATGGCCATATAGCATGCCGCCTGATGGCCTGTTGTATCGACATCGCTGAGCTTTGGCGTCGCATTTGCGCAGAGCGGCTCCGCAAACGGACAACGGGTGTGAAATCGGCAACCTGGTGGCGGATCGATCGGGTTCGGCGGATCGCCCGAAATCGGCGGGGTCTCGGTGCGATTGTCAGGATCGGAAGACGGCATCGCGGCCAGCAGCGCCTTGGTGTAGGGATGCGCCGGCGCGTCCCAGACCTTGTCGACCGGACCAAGTTCGACCACTTCGCCGAGATACATCACCAGCACGCGGTCGGAGATGTAGCGCACGACGTTGAGATCGTGGCTGATGAACAAGTAGGTGAGGCCGAATTCTCGCTTCAGATCCGCCAACAGGTTGAGCACCTGCGCCTCGACCGATTTGTCGAGCGCCGAGACGGCTTCGTCGAGGATCACGAGCCGCGGCGACAGCGCCAAAGCGCGCGCGATGTTGACGCGCTGGCGCTGGCCGCCGGAAATCTCGTGCGGATAGCGGTTGGCAAACGTTTCGGGCCGCAGGCCCACCTTGCCGAGCAGCTCGCGCGCCAGTGCGCGCGCCGCGCCATCCGCCATCCCGTGGACTTTTGGGCCGAACGCGATCGACTCCTCGATCGTCAGGCGGGGGTTGAGCGAGGCGTAGCTGTCCTGAAACACCATCTGCATGCCGCGGCGCAATTCTCGAAGTGAAAGCGCGCGGCCGACCTGCATGCCGTCATAGATGATGTCGCCGGCATCGCGCGTCATCAGGTGCATCAGCAGCCGCGCAGTGGTCGACTTGCCGCAGCCGGATTCACCGACGATCCCGACGGTTTCGCCTTTGGCGATGGAGAAGGAAACATCATCGACCGCGCGCACGGTTTTGCGAGGGCTGAACAGATCGCCCCGCACCGGGAAATGCTTGGTGAGGCCAACGACCTGCAGCAGCGGCTGCGCCTCGCCGCCGACGTCGGTGACCGGGTCCATGAGTTCAACTGACGGGCTTGGTTCACTCATCGCGTCAGTTCCTGATGTCCATGGCGCTGCGCATGCCGTCGCTGAGTAGATTGAAGCAGATCGACACCGCAAAGATCATGACGCCCGGCAGCGCCGCGACCCACGGGTTGACATAGATCGCGGTGCGCAGGGTGTTCAGCATCAAGCCCCATTCCGGCTCCGGCGGCTTGGTGCCAAGGCCGAGGAACGAGAGGCCGGCGGCGAGGATCATCGACACCGAGATCAGTCCTGTCGCGTAGACGAAGATCGGGCCGAGCACATTGCCCAGCATATGCACGCGCATGATGGTGAAGGGTCCTGCGCCCGAGGCGCGCGCGGCCTCGACGAAATCCATGTTGCGCACGCCGGTCGTGACGCTTTCCGCCACGCGGGTGATCTGTGGCACGAACACGATGGTCAGCGACACGATGGAATTGACGATGCCCGCGCCCAGCGCGCCGGAGATCGCGATCGCCAGCAGCACCGAAGGAAACGCGTAGAACACGTCCACCGTGCGCATGATCGCGGTGTTGAGCTTGCCGCCGACGTAGCCGGCGACCAACCCGAGCGAGGTGCCGATGATGAAGGCGAAAATCACGGGCAAAATGCCAATGATGAGCGACAGCCGTCCGCCATAGATCAGCCGCGCCAGCATATCGCGGCCGAGTTCGTCGGTGCCGAGCGGATAGTTCGGCGTGCCGATGTGGCGGAGCCTGCGGATCATCGAACCCTGGTAGGGATCGGCGAGGCCGAGCCATGGCGCAAACAGCGCGGAAAGGAAAATCAGCGTTAGGACGACGGCGCAGGCCATAGCGACCTTGTCGCGCCTGATGCGACGGCCGACGGTCGCCCAATAGCCGCGCGCCTTGGTAGCGGGTGCGGCCTGCAGCGCGGTATCCGACATCACAGCCATGCGTTGACTCTTTTTTGGAGCATGATCTCCGCGCAAACGCCTTCCGCGTTTGTCGCGAGGGAAAACCGGTGCCCACTTTTCCGGATCATGGCTCAGCCTCTCTTTATGCGCGGGTCGATCGAGGCTTGCGCGATATCGACCAGCAAATTGAGGGTGACGAAAAACAGCGCCAGCACCAGGATCGTGCCCTGCAGCAGCGGCAAGTCGCGCTGGAAGATCGCAGAATTGAGCAGGAGGCCGGAGCCGGGCCACGAGAACACGGTCTCGATCAGGATCGAGCCGCCGAGCATATAGCCGAGTTGCAGGCCCATCACCGCGAGCGCCGTCGGCGCGGCGTTCTTGATGACGTGCCTGAACACGTCGAGTTCACGCAGACCCTTGGCGCGCAATGCTTCGACAAAGTCCTGTGAGAGGATGTCACCGGTCAGCGCGCGCACCGTGCGCGTGACGATGCCCATCGGGATCACCGAGGTCGTGATCGCCGGCAGGATCAGATATTTCATGTGCTCCCAGTCCCAGCCCCACGAACCCGAGCCGCCGGGACCGGCGCCGACCGCGGGCAGCCAGTTGAGCTGCACCGAGAAGATGATGACCATGACCATGCCGAGCCAGTAGTGCGGCACCGAGACGCCGGCGATCGCGATCGAGGTTGCCACCTTGTCGACCCAGGTGTCGCGGAAATAGCCGGCGATCAGACCGAACAGCAGCCCGAGCGTGAAGCCGATCAGAGCCGCTGCAATCGCAAGCGTCACCGTGTTGCTGACCGCGCGCAGCACTTCAGCCAGCACCGGGCGGCCGGTGGCAATGGAATTGCCAAGGTCGCCATGGAGTGCGCGCCACAGCCAGAGCCCGAATTGCACCGGCAGCGGCCGGTCGAAGCCATAGGCCGCGCGCATTTGCGCCGCGAGTTCCTGCGACGCATCCGCCGGCAACACCGCGACCAGGGGATCGCCGGGCGTGATGTGCACCAGGAGGAAGCACACCAGCGCGACGCTGAGCACGATCGGAATGACATAGACGATACGTCGGGCGATATAAGCGAGCACAGGCAACTCTCTTCTTCCCTTCTCCCCTTGTGGGAGAAGGTGGCGCGCACTTCTGCGCGCCGGATGAGGGGTTCTCTCCGCGAGCACATGTGTTTCAGATAAGGGAGGCGTACCCGCGGAGAGAACCCCTCACCCGTCTCGAATGAGCTTCGCTCATTCGATCCACCCTCTCCCACAAGGGGAGAGGGGAAACGATTCCGATGCCGACACTTACGGCGCCATCGACACCGGCGAGAAGTCGACGAACCAGCTCTTCGGCTGCACGAAGCCCTTCACCTTCGGGCTCATCGCGCGCGGCGAGACGTCATGGGCGACGTAGAGGAACGCCGCGTCGTCCACCGAGGCCGCGTGCAGTTCGGCGAGCGCCGCGTCACGCGCCGCCGGGTCGAAGGTCTGGCGCGCCTTGGTCACCAGTTCGTCGAACTTGGGGTTGTTGATATAGCCCCAGTTATTCGACGTTGGCGGCGCCATCGACGATTGCAGGAAGCGCACCAGCGCGAAGAACGGATCCATCGCCGCATATGTCACATTGGTGGCGTTGGCGCCGTTGGCACTCGGGTCCTTGGCACCGCGGCGCCAATTGGTGAACAGCGTGTTCCACTCGATGACGTCGAGCTTGACGTCGAAGTAGCATTCGGCCAGCGCTTGCTGCAGGTATTCGTTCATCGGCAGAGGCTGCATCTGGCCCGAGCCCGAGGCCGAAGTTTGGGTCTTCACCGCCAGCTTCTTGCTGGGACCGTAGCCGGCTTCCTGCATCAGTTTTTGGGCCGCCTTCAGGTCATACTTGATCTCGAAGGTCGGCTTGCCGCGCCAGGGATGGCCGGCCTCGAACGTTCCGGTCGCGGGTACCATCAGGCCGGCGAGCAGGCCATCCTTGAGGCCTTCGCGATCGATGCAGAGATTGGCGGCCTTTCGGACGCGGATGTCGTTCCACGGCGAGCCTTCGACGCGCGAGAACTGCCAGGGCCAGACATGCGGCGATTCGTTGGCCTGCAGCTGGAAGCCGCGCTGCTTGATTTCCTTCACCGCGTCGGGCGCCGGCGCCTCGACCCAGTCGACCTGACCCGAGAGCAATGCCGCGGTGCGGGCATTCGCTTCCGGCATCGGCAACAGCACCATCTTGTCGATCTTGGGAACGCGCGCCTTGTCCCAATAACCCTCGTTCTTCACCAGCTCGAGCCGTTCGCGCGGCGTGAACTGCGACATCTTCCAGGGGCCGGTGCCAGACGCGTCCTTGGCGAACGCCGCCCACGCCGCCTGCGATTTCGCCTTGGCGTCGGCGCCTTCGGCCTTTTCGTAAAACGCCTGCCACTTCGAAGGGCTGGCCATGAACAAATTGGTCAGGTTGATCGGCAGAAAACTGTCCGGCTCCTTGGTAACCAGCTCCACCGTCATGTCGTCGATCTTGCTGGCGGAAGCCAGCGTAGGCATGCGCGAAGCGGTAACTCCGACCTGGCTGGCGTCGAACTGCGGCGCGTCCTGCTTCAGCACTTTTTCGACGTTCCAGACCACCGCATCGGCATTGAACGGCGAGCCGTCGTGGAATTTGACCCCGGGGCGCAGCTTGAAGGTCCACTTCTTCTTGTCGGCCTCGTCGACCTTCCATTCGGTCGCAAGCCCGGGAATCATCACGCTCGGCTTGTCTGATGAGGACAGGTCCCACATCGTCAGCGCGTCATACATGGTGAGGCCGGTGAAGCGGTTGCCCTCAAAGCCCTGGTCGGGCTGTCCGAGGGTGCGCGGAATATCCGCGGCGGTCATGCCGATCCGCAGCACCGACTGGGCGCTGGCGAGTTGCGGCAGGCCGACCACCAGCGCCGTTGCCAGCAGCCATGCCGTGGCCGCCTTGTTCGATTTGTTGTTACGCATATGCAGCAATCCCTTTTGAACTGAGTGACTATTTTCTATGCAGTGGTATGCAACGCCTATGCCAAGCAGAGCGCTGGCATGGAGGCGATTAGCCGCACAACTCCCTGTGAACATGTATGCAAATGGAGGTTTTCATGCCCCATCTGGCACCAAGCTTGCATTTTTCAGCTCCATACCCTGATTTATGGAGCCTAATTCATGCGCACCCGATATTCGATGCTTCTTGCTGCCGCGGCAATGGCCGTCGGATGGTTTCCCGGCCTGCCTGCGATTTCAGCAAGAGCCGAAACCGTCGTGCGCTACGGGATCTCGATGGCGGACATCCCGCTGACCACCGGCCAGCCTGATCGCGGCGCCGGCGCCTACCAGTTCTCGGCCTATACGATCTACGATCCGCTGGTGGCCTGGGAGATGGACGTGTCCGACCGGCCCGGAAAACTCGTGCCGGGCCTGGCCACCCAGTGGAAGGTGGACGAAAGCGACAAGAAGAAATGGCGCTTTGCCTTGCGCAAGGGCGTCAAGTTTCACGACGGCAGCGACTTCAATGCCGATGCGGTGATCTGGAATCTGGACAAGGTGCTCAACGACAAGGCACACCAGTTCGACAAGCGGCAGAGCGCGCAGGTGAAAACCCGCCTGCCCTCCGTCGCGAGCTACGCCAAGATCGACGACGACACGGTCGAGATCACCACCAAGACGGTCGATTCGTTCTTCCCCTACCAGATGCTGTGGTTCCTGGTCTCCAGCCCCGCGCAATATGAAAAGCTCGGCAAAGACTGGGACAAGTTCGCCAGCCAGCCCTCCGGTACCGGGCCGTTCAAACTGACGAAACTCGTTCCGCGCGAACTCGCCGAGCTCTCGAAGAACGTTGATTACTGGGACAAGAAGCGTCTGCCGAAGGCCGACAAGATCGTGCTGATCCCGATGCCGGAAGCGTTGACGCGCACCAATGCGCTGCTGGCGGGCCAGGTCGACCTGATCGAGACGCCGGCGCCCGACGCCGTGCCGCAGCTCAAATCCGCCGGGATGAAGATCGTCGACAACGTTACGCCGCATGTCTGGAATTATCATTTGAGCGTTCTGCCTGGTTCGCCCTGGACCGACATCCGCCTGCGCAAGGCGCTCAACCTCGCGATCGATCGCGAAGCCGTGGTCGGGCTGATGAACGGCCTCGCAAAACCTGCCAAGGGTCAGGTCGATCCGTCGAGCCCGTGGTTCGGCAAGCCGGGCTTCGAGCTGAAATACGATCTCGCCGCCGCCAAGAAGCTCGTGCAGGAAGCCGGCTACTCCAAGGAGAAGCCGCTGAAGACGACCTTCGTCATCGCGCAAGGCGGCACCGGGCAGATGCTGTCGCTGCCGATGAACGAATTCTTGCAGCAGAGCTTCAAGGAAATCGGCATCGAGATCGACTTCAAGGTGGTCGAGCTGGAGACTCTCTATACTGCGTGGCGCAAAGGCGCAGCCGACGAAATGAACGCCGGCATCACCTCCAACAACATCGCCTATGTGACGTCAGATCCGCTCTACGCCATCGTCCGCTTCTTCCATTCCGGCCAGATCGCACCGGTCGGCGTCAACTGGGGCGGCTACAAGAACCCGAAGGTTGACGCGCTGATCGACGAGGCCAAGCAGACTTTTGACGTCGCCAAGCAGGACGAACTGCTCGCACAAGCCCACGCCCAGATCGTCGACGACGCCACGCTGGTCTGGGTCGTGCACGACACCAACCCGCATGCTCTGTCACCGAAGGTGAAGAAGTTCGTTCAGGCGCAGCACTGGTTCCAGGATCTGACGCAGATCGGGCTGGAGTAGCTGAAAATATCAAGCCGTCGTCCCCGCGTTCGCGGGGACGACGGAAAATTACTTACTTCGTCAGCAGCGCGAACGCGCCGTTCCAGTCTTCCGGCGGCGGGCTTTCGATGTAGCCGCGGATGCGCGCTTCGTAGAGATTGTAGAGCAGCTCCAGCGAATTCGCCTCGTCGGTCTTGCGGCCGCGCGCGATGGCGGCCAGCGCGCCGTCCCAGTCGCGGTTGCGATCGCACGCAAGCGTCTCGATGGTCACATCGCGCAAGCGCTGGAAGCGGCGGCGGGCGGGGGTGTTGGCGAACGAGCCGCTGTGTCGGGTGTGCGCAGCGAATGGGCGCGCGACGGCAGCAACCGAAGTGGACCACATCGTGCCGTAACCGTCCGGCCAGGGAAATTCTCTCCAGAGGAGAATTGCTACCGAAAATTCTCGCCAGAGGTGAATTGCTGCTACGCCCTTCCCCGCTCCAGCACCGCGCGCCTGCGCCGCCACGACTTGCGCAGCAGCCAGCCCGCGGCCAAAGGCAGCAGCACCAGGATGCCGGTGGCTGGAGCCGCGTTGCCGCTCCGCTCCGCGGCGCCGGCGAGAATGCTCCACACCACCATCACCGCCAGCGCCAGCGACAGAAGCAGCAGCAGGCCGATGTACAGAAGGCCGGGCACGCGGTTCCAGAAGCCCAGCTGGTCAAGGATCGGCGGGGCCCGGCGGCCACGATGGCGCCGTGGATGCGCGCGGCGAAGCCCTCCAGCCCGGCCGCGTCGACGTTGCGCCGCCCCGTGCCAGGCAGCGTCGCCGGCACCATCGGATAGCCCGCACCGGCGCGGCTTTGCACCAGGATCTCGTCGTCCGAGTGGTTCTGCACGCGCGACAGCGCGGCGATGTCGGCGAAGTCCAGCCGCGCGGTGCGGCGACGCCCGGTCAGCGGCACCAGCGGGCGCTCCTCGATCAGCAATGTGCCCGGTTCGATGGTCCAGCGGTGGTGGCGCAGCGATGCCAGCACCAGGACCAGGAACAGCACGACAAACCCGCCCAGGCTGCCCAGGATCCGCGGCAGCAGCGTGTTTCCATCCGGGCTGATCGCGATGCTGACCGTGATCGCGGCGGCGAGCAGCAGGAACAGCGTGACCACGCCGACCGCCAGCCGGGCGGAGTTGTGGTACGTGGCGGCGTACGTCGTGGGGCGCGTCATCGGCCGAGGCTACCGCAAACCCGGGACGAAAATCGGGGAAGGAGCCCGGATTACCTCTACCGTGGGGAATGAGACCACCCGCCGCCCTGGTTTCGGCACTGGTGCTCTGATCGGCGACGAGCGCAAACGAGGTCGCGAACCATGCTCCGCTTCAACTCCCTGTGCCGCGTCGCGCTGGCGATCAGCATGCTCTTCGCCTCGGATGAAGCGGCGCGCGCGCAGGTGGAGGGCAGGCCCGTCGCCGCGGCCGAGATCCGCGAGAAGATCGTCGGCGCGACGTTCGACTGGAGCAGCGACGGGGGCGGCGGCGGTACGCTCATCCTCAAGCCGGACGGCAGGATCGAGTTTCGTACGCGGACGGGCGCGCGTCAGTTGAAGCTCGATCGCGGCACCTGGAAGATCGCCGGCGACCGCGTCTGCACCGCCTATCCGCGCCACGGCAAGGGTCCGGAGCGGTGCTTCTACCTCGTGCGCAACGGCGACGGCAGCTACGCCTACTACGAGGACGGGCGCCTCGACGGCCGCATGACGCGGCGCTGACAACAGCGCCGGCCGCAAGTCGCCCTCAGGCGATTGGCGGGAATGAGAGCGGGCCGCGCGCGGGCACCAGCAGGTCGCGGGTCATGTCATCGAGCGAGCTGATGCCGAGCATGGCCATGTCGCGGCTGATCTCGTCCCGGAGCAGCGACACG
>CADEDX010000185.1 GCA_902826195.1 uncultured Bradyrhizobium sp.
AAAATCTATGCCCTCATCTGCCTCAGCTTCGCGGGCCACCTGTGCGTAGCCATTCTCGACTCGCGCGAACTCGCATCGAGCCTCGATCAGCAGAGACAGATTGAACTGCAGCATCTCGGCGAACTCGCGCTCGGCATCGTCAAGGAAGAGCATGCCGCGGCGCAAAAGGGCGCCGTTTCGGACGCCGAAGCGCAGAAGCGCGCCATGGCGCGGGTTGCGGGACTGCGCTACGGCAGCAACGATTACTTCTGGATCAACGACATGCATCCGAAAATGGTGATGCATCCGATCAAGCCAGAAATGAACGGCAACGATCTATCGAGCTACAAGGATCCGAACGGCAAGCTGTTGTTCGTCGATTTCGTCAATACGGTCAAAAAGGCCGGCTCAGGTTTCGTTCCCTATGAGTGGCCCAAGCCGGGCTTCGACAAGCCCCAGCCGAAACTGTCCTATGTGGTCGGCTTTGCGCCCTGAAACTGGGTGATCGGCACCGGCGTCTACATCGACGACCTGAAGGCGCAGGCTTGGGTATCGATCCAGCGCTCCCTGATCGTTGTCGGCGTGGTCCTGCTATTCATCCTTGCGGTGTCCATGTTCGTTGCACGCAGCATCACCGCTCCGTTGCAGCGGATGACCGTCACGATGAATGATCTTGCCGGCGGCAACCTTGACGTCGCGGTGCCCGGCATCGGCCGCGGCGACGAGATGGCCAAGGCAGTCGAAGTGTTCAAGAGCAATGCCGTCGCCCCGCCAGTCGCTGGAGGCCGAACAACGCGCGGTCGAGACCCGCGCCATCGCTAGCCGCACGGCGGAAATGCACAAGATGGCCGATGATTTCGAGGCTGCGGTTGGTCGGATCGTCGAGACCGTGTCGTTTGCATCCAGCCAAATGGAAGTCTCGGCCGGCAAGCTCACCTCGACAGCCGAACGCGCGAAGGAACAGGCTACCACGGTGGCTACGGCTTCCGGCGAGGCCTCGACCAACGTGCAATCGGTGGCCTCTGCCACCGAGGAGATGGCGTCCTCTGTCAATGAGATCAGCCGCCAGGTGCAGGCGTCGGCACGGATGGCCAGTGAGGCCGTCGATCAGGCGCGCACGACCAATGACCGTGTCAGCGAATTGTCGAAGGCGGCAACCCGGTTCGGCGACGTGGTCGAGCTGATCAACTCCATCGCGGGCCAGTACAACCTGCTGGCGCTCAATGCCACCATCGAGGCGGCTCGCGCCGGCGAAGCAGGCCGCGGCTTCGCCGTCGTGGCGTTCGAGGTGAAGGCGCTGGCCGAGCAGACGGCAAAGGCGACTGGCGAGATCGGCCAGCAGATCACCGGAATCCAGGCGGCGAACCAGGAATCGGTGAACGCGATCCAGGCGATCAGTGGTACCATCGAAAAGTTGCCGGAGATATCGTCGACCATCGCCGCCGCGGTGGAGGAGCAGGGTGCCGCGACGCAGGAAATCTCCCGCAACGTGCAGCAGGCAGCTTTGGGTATGCAGCAGGTATCCGCCAACATCGGCAACGTGCAGCGCGGTGCCAGCGAAACCGGATCTGCATCCTCTCAGGTGCTTTCTGCGGCCCAGTCGCTGTCGTCGGACAGCGGTCGCCTCAAGCTCGAGGTCGGCAAGTTCCTCAGTTCGGTGCGTGCGGCGTAACGCTCCATCAACCATTGGGCCCGGAGCCCGCCCTGACAGACAGGGCGGGCTTTCTTGCGTGTGGGCGGCGGTGGAAGCTGCGCCTGCCGTGTTCCTACGGCGCCCGAACTTAAGCCACCATAAGTAATTGAGATTATTTTTCTCTCAGAGGCCAGAACGGGCTCTCCGCCATTCTCTCGGTCGGCTTCGAACGCCTTCATTGGGTCAGTGCGGGATGCTCGCGTGGACGGATTCGCAAATGCAAGCAGGCGATCCTGATCACAAGGGTGATATTCGGTTCGACCCAACGTTGTCTCTGCCGGCCCTGCGGACCGCCAGGAATCGAATCAGAAGCGCTACATGCCCTCAGTCAGCCCTCTTGTTCGGCTGTATGAGGAGCGGGAAGCATCCTTGGATCGTAAAATTGCGATTGCGGCATGGGCCGACCAATCGCCTTGAGTGAAACTGATGGCGAATATGGCCGGCGAATTTCGCAATTCTGGAAAAGTCGGTACTATAGGAAGCCGTCGTGACGATCTGATGCCAGATTCAGCACCACGAACTCCGCTGCGATGTTTTCTGCGTCAATGAAGAAAAGCCACGACTTGAAACGAACCGCCCGACCGCCGCATCCATCGGGCTATCCATCCGCCAAGCGCCATGCGCGTGGGCGATTTCACTCAATCCCGGCCAGCGCTTTCTTCCGTCGTTGCGACGATCGCTGCCGATGCCTTGGATGATCGCTGCGTGTCCTTGCTCGACGAACTGATCGAATCCGAGTTTGTGAAGATCAGCCGGTCTCCGGATCTCGATAATTTCCGCGGCATCGACGGATTGGGCGAAGCAAGCAGCATTCCGCTCGATTGCAAGGACTTCTCCGCTTCGTTCGCTTCATTGAGACTGAAGTCCTGCACGATCTACCTGCAGCGCACGTTCCCGCGAATCCTTCAGGTGCAATACGCAACGCCCGGGGCGATCGTCGGCCTGATGATGGACGAGGCGGCGTCGATGACCCTGAACGGGCTGGAGGCACGCGGATCGGCATTCCTGCTGGTCAAGGGCCGCGCCAAATGTGAGATCGTCGAGACGCAACCCAACCTGGTCGCCTTCGTGAACGTCGATGCCATCGAAGATCGAGGCTGGCCGGGCGAGGCCGACAACGCCCAGGTGATCACGACGGAAGTTGCCAAATTCGATGCGGTGCGCACCACACTGCGCGATGCCCTGCATCTCGCGTCGCATTCATCCGATTCCCTGGTTCAGGCGGGCGTGATCGATTGTGTCGAGGAATCGATACTGCAGGCGATCGATGTGGCGATGGCCGCCGCATCGCAGGCGTCGGAAGCCAGGCGGTTGAGCCTTAGCCACTATCTGTCGCTGGTGCGGAAGTTCGACGAGTTCGTCGCGGTCAAAGCTGGCAAAACACTCTACAGCGCCGAAGTTGCACGGCAACTCGGGGTCTCGGTGCGCACGCTGCATAACGCCGTGGTCGCCATTCGCGGCATGAGCATGCATCGCTACATGCGGCTGCGCCGGCTGTGGAGCGTGCGTCAGCAATTTCTGCGCGGGGAGCCGCCACAATCGATCAAGGCGGTCGCGCTCATGAACGGCTTCTGGCACATGGGTGAATTCACCGCGCTGTACCGCGAACTGTTCGGCGAAGCGCCGCAGCAAACGCTGGCATCGCGGAAACAGGCGGGCGGGTCGATATGACGCACGCGACGCAAGTCGCCGTACCGTATTTCTACCGATCGCATGTCGAGTGGTCTTAGACCCTGGTTAACCAGCGGCGTGGAACGCTGCGTCGCATGAGTGCCGCTCTGTGGCTCTGCTGCAGGAGCCGTTCGTTCGCAACGAACGGCTCGTCCGGTTTCCTGGCCCGGCGCTATTTCAGTGGCAGTCCCTTGCAAGGGACGCCAACGGTTTCGCTGCATGTAATTGACCCCTTCGAATTTCAAGGACGCCGCTTATGTCTGGGATCACCCGCCTTATTCTCAATCTGTCCATCGGTGCCAAGCTCGGCATCGCCTCGGGCCTCGGTGTTCTGCTCGTCGCAGCGATGGTGATGGTGCAGATGCACACCAATACGGCGCTGCGCGCGGCGGATGCGCGCAAGGTAACTCAGCAGACGATCGCGCGCGACGCGGCGGAAACAAAGGCGTCGCTGCGCGGCATGCAGATTGCGGTGCGTGATATTCGTCTCGCCAACAATCCGGCGGACCTGCAGAAGGCCCGCGACTATCTCGCCACCCGGTTCAAATCGACCAGCCATTTTATCGACGACATGCTGAAGATATCGAAATCCGCCGAGAACCGTCCGCGCATCGAGAAGCTCAAGGCGAAAGCCACGGAGTATGATAAGGGGGCCGAGCAGATCGTCGAGATACGAAGCGAAGCGATCGCCGCCGGCGCCGATGCGGCGAAGTTTGCGAAGCTGAACGAAGAACTCGTACGCATCGCCCGTGAGGTGACGCTGCCGATCGCGACCGAGGTCGAGGCGCTTTCCAACCAGATCGCCGATTACGCCAAGCACGCCGCGGACGAAGAGATAGCGCAGGCGGCCGGTGAGATGGCGACCGCGGAGCGGGAATCCACGGCGTTGGGGATCGGCACCATTCTGCTGCTGATCGGCACCAGCATATTCTCCTTCTTCACCATCGCCCGTCCGATGCGCGCGCTGAGCGTGTCGATGGAAGAACTCGCCGGCGGCAATTTCGCCGTGGTGCTGCCCGGCCTCGGCCGCAAGGACGAACTCGGAGCGGTGGCCGGCGCGGTCGAAAAATTCAAGGTCGTCTCGGAGCAGAAGTCGCGCCAGGAGGCGGAAGCCAAGATGAAGCAGGACCAGATTGCGGCGCAGCAGCGCAAGGCGGAGATGGTCAAGCTCGCCGATGCTTTCGAGGCTGCTGTCGGCGAGATCGTCGAAACCGTGTCGTCGGCCTCGACCGAACTCGAGGCTTCCGCCGGCACGCTGACGGCGACCGCCGAGCGCGCGCAGCAAATAACGACCACGGTGGCCGCGGCTTCGGAAGAAGCGTCCGCCAACGTTCAATCGGTCGCTTCGGCGACGGAAGAGCTGTCTTCCTCTGTCAACGAGATCAGCCGCCAGGTGCAGGCATCGGCGCGGATGGCCAACGAGGCGGTCGATCAGGCTCGCGTCACCAATGACCGCGTCAGCGAATTGTCGAAGGCGGCAAGCCGCATCGGCGACGTCGTCGAACTCATCAACACCATCGCGGGCCAGACCAACCTGCTCGCGCTCAACGCCACCATCGAGGCGGCGCGCGCGGGCGAAGCCGGCAGGGGTTTTGCGGTCGTGGCGTCGGAAGTGAAGGCGCTCGCCGAGCAGACCGCGAAGGCGACCGGCGAGATCGGCCAGCAGATCACCGGTATCCAGGCGGCGACACATGAATCGGTCGACGCCATCAAGGCGATCAGCGGCACCATCGAAAAGCTCTCCGAGATCGCCTCAACGATTGCGGCGGCGGTGGAAGAGCAGGGCGCGGCGACGCAGGAAATCTCCCGCAACGTGCAGCAGGCGGCTCAAGGCACGCAGGAGGTGTCGTCCAACGTCACTGACGTTCAGCGTGGCGCCAGCGAGACCGGCTCGGCGTCCTCGCAGGTGCTTTCCGCCGCTCAGTCGCTGTCGTCGGACTCCAACCGTCTCAAGCTCGAGGTCGGCAAGTTCCTGGATACGGTCCGGGCGGCCTGACACGGCGGTTCGAGGGCCGTTCCGGCCCTCGATATGCCAGGGAAGTGAAGGGTGGCTGCGCAGCCGGTTGTTGGCCTTTTGGCCGGCTTCCGGTTAAATCGGCGTAGTCGGCTGGGCTTTTGCAGCGCCAGCTCCATCTTTGCACGGCTCTGGGGATTGCCTCCTAAATGATTGCGCTGGTCCGTATCGCGCTGAGCCGGCCGTATACTTTCGTCGTGCTTGCCTTGCTGCTGCTGATCATCGGGCCGCTGGCGGCGTGGCGCACGCCGACCGACATCTTTCCTGACATCCGTATTCCCGTCATCGGCGTCGTCTGGAACTATACCGGCCTGCCGCCGGACCAGATGTCCGGACGCATCGTGACGCCGTTCCAGCGGGCGCTGACCACCACCGTCAACGACATCGAGCACATCGTCGCCAACTCCTATACCGGCATCGGCATCGTCAAGATCTTCTTCCAGCCCAATGTCGATATCCGCACCGCCAATGCGCAAGTCACAGCGATCTCACAGACGATGATCCGGCAACTACCGCCGGGCGCCACGCCGCCGCTGATTCTCAATTACAGCGCGTCCACCGTGCCGATCATCCAGGTCGCGCTGTCGGGCGAGGGCCTGACAGAGCAGAACCTGGCCGACCTCGGCATCAATCAGTTGCGCACGCCGCTGGTGACCGTGCCGGGAGCGGCGATACCCTATCCGTTCGGCGGCAAGCAACGCCAGGTACAGATCGACCTCAATCCGGCCGCGCTGCAGGCCCGCGGCCTCTCCGGGCAGGACGTCGCCAACGCGCTGGCCGCGCAGAACCAGATCACCCCGGTCGGCACCCAGAAGATCGGCCAGTTCGAATACACGATACAGCTCAACAATTCGCCGCTGCGGATGGAGGAACTCGGCGATCTGCCGATCAAGGCGGTGAACGGGGCAATGGTCTATGTCCGCGACGTCGCGTCGGTGCGCGACGGCAATCCGCCGCAGACCAACATCGTCCATGTCGACGGCAACCGTTCGGTGCTGATGATGGTGCTGAAGGCGGGCGCGACCTCGACGCTCGATATCATCGCCGGCATCAAGAAGAAGGTGATCGAGGTCAAGAGCCAGCTTCCCGAGGCGCTGAAGATCGGCTTCATCGGCGACCAGTCGGTGTTCGTCCGCGGCGCCATCGAGGGTGTCGCCGTCGAAGGCGTGATCGCGGCGCTGCTGACCAGCGTGATGATCCTGCTGTTCCTCGGCAGCTGGCGCTCGACCGTCATCATCGCCGTCTCGATTCCGCTGTCGGTGCTCGGCGCGATCATCATGCTGTCGGCGATCGGCGAAACGCTCAACATCATGACGCTGGGCGGGCTGGCGCTGGCGGTCGGCATCCTGGTCGACGACGCCACCGTGACGATCGAGAACATCAATTACCATCTGGAGCAGGGAAAGCCGGTCGAGCAGTCGATTCTCGATGGCGCCAACCAGATCGTGACGCCGGCATTCGTGTCACTGCTGTGCATCTGCATCGTGTTCGTGCCGATGTTCTTCCTGCAGGGCGTCGCGCGCTTCCTGTTCGTGCCGATGGCCGAAGCCGTGATGTTTGCGATGATCTGGTCGTTCATCCTGTCGCGCACGCTGGTGCCGACGATGGCGAAATATCTGCTGCAGCCGCACGTCCATCACGAGGGCGGGCCGCCGCCATCGCGCAATCCGCTGGTGCTGTTCCAGCGCGGCTTCGAGGCGCGGTTCGAGCGGCTGCGCGGCACCTATCGCGACTTGCTGTCCATGGCATTGGCGCGGCGGCCGCTGTTCGTCACGGGATTCCTCGGCATCGTCGCGCTGTCCTTCCTGCTGGTGCCGTATCTCGGCCGCAACTTCTTCCCGGCGGTCGATGCCGGCAACATCCTGATGCATGTCCGCACCCAAATCGGCACCCGCGTCGAGGAGACCGCCAACCAGCTCGCCGACGTGCAGAAAGCCATTCGCAAGATCATTCCGCCGGGCGAGATCGACACGCTGACCGACAATATCGGCATGCCGATCTCAGGCATCAACATGACCTACAACAACACCGGCGTGATCGGGCCGGCGGACGGCGACATCCAGATCAAGCTCCGGGAAGGCCATCGGCCCACCGACGACTATGTCCGCGAGCTGCGCGAGCAATTGCCGCGGCTGTTTCCCGGCATGAATTTCTCGTTCCTGCCGGCCGATATCGTCAGCCAGATCCTGAATTTCGGCGCGCCGGCGCCGATCGATCTGCAGATTCGCGGCGCCAATCAGGCGGCGAATTTCGTCTACGCCAACAAGCTGCTCGGCCGCATCCGCAAGATCCCCGGCATCGCGGACGCGCGCATCCAGCAATCGCCCAACGCGCCGACCTTCAATATCGAAGTCGACCGCACGCGGGCGCAATATGTCGGGCTGACCGAGCGCGACGTCACGAACAGTCTCGTGGTCAACCTCGCCGGCAGTTCGCAGGTCGCGCCGACTTACTATCTCAACCCCGATAACGGCGTGTCCTATTCGATCGTGATGCAGACGCCGCAATACAAGATGGATTCGCTCAGCGCGCTGCAGGCGCTGCCGATCACGGCGACCGGCAATACGCAGGCGCCGATCCTGGGCGGCATCGCCGACGTCAAGCGGTCGACGTCGAGCGCCGTGGTTTCGCAATACGATATCCAGTCCATGGTGCAGATATTCGCTACCCCGCAGGGCCGTGATCTCGGCGCGGTCGCCGCCGACGTCAGGGCCGCGATGGCGGACACCGCCAAGGATGTGCCGAAGGGCTCGACCGTGGTGCTGCTGGGCCAGGTGGAGACCATGAACAGCGCGTTCTCCGGGCTGCTGTTCGGATTGCTGGCCGCCATCGTGCTGATCTATTTCCTGATCGTGGTGAACTTCCAGTCCTGGTCCGACCCGTTTGTGATCATCACCGCGCTGCCGGCGGCGCTGGCCGGCATCGTCTGGATACTGTTCACGACCCAGACCACGCTGTCGGTGCCGGCGCTGACCGGTGCGATCATGTGCATGGGCGTGGCGACGGCCAACAGCGTGCTCGTCATCAGTTTCGCCCGCGAGCGCTACGAGGAACTCGGCGATCCCGTCGCCGCCGCGCTCGAAGCCGGCTTCGTCCGCTTCCGCCCGGTGCTGATGACCGCACTTGCCATGATCATCGGCATGCTGCCGATGGCGCTGGGGCTCGGCGAGGGCGGCGAACAGAACGCGCCGCTCGGACGCGCCGTGATCGGCGGATTGATTTTTGCAACGATCGCCACGCTGATGTTCGTTCCCGTGGTGTTCAGCATGGTTCACAAGAAACAAGGCGCCAAGGCCGCCGCCTCACCGGAGATGTCGCATGCCCACTGAACCGCGCCCACCGGTTTCGCGCCGGAAACTGGGCCTGCTCGGGGTAGCGGCCCTGATCGGGGCGGGGCTGATCGTTGCCACGGGCATCCGCGCCCGCGAGGACAACAGCGCCAAGCTGAAGGAATGGACCGACGCCCAGTCGATCGCGACGGTCGCTGTCGCGCCGCCCATTGCCCGCGCGCTCAATCCCACCATCGACCTGCCGGGCCGGCTGGAGGCCTATTCGCGCGCGCCGATCTTTGCGCGGGTCAGCGGCTATCTGAAAAGCTGGAACGCCGACATCGGCGCCAGGGTCAAGGCGGGCGACGTCATCGCCGAGATCGAGGCACCGGACCTCGACCAGCAATTGCTGCAGGCGAAGGCCGATCTCATCAGCCAGCAGTCCAGCGCGCAATTGTCCGAAGCAACGCTCAACCGACGCAAGACGCTGCTCGCCTCTAACTTCGTCTCGATGCAGGAAATTGACGAGCGCACCGCCGATCTCAACAACAAGAAGGCTGCCGTCAAATCCGGCCAGGCCAATGTCGAACGGCTCGAAGCGCTCGCCGGCTACAAGAAGATCACCGTGCCGTTCGACGGCGTCGTGACCTCGCGCGATACGGATGTCGGCGCGCTGATCAACGCCGGCGGCGGCTCGGGGCCGGCGATGTTCGTGGTCTCGGACATCAGCAAGCTGCGCGTCTATGTCAACGTACCGCAGAACTATGTCCCGGCCGTCAGGATCGGGGCAAAGGCTACGTTGACGATGCCGGAATATCCGAACCGAACGTTCGCGGCGACGGTGGAGGCCTCCTCGCAATCGGTCGACATTGCCTCCGGCACTACGCGCATGCAGCTCGGGCTCGACAATGCTGGCGGCGAGCTGATGCCGGGCGGCTATGCCAGCGTCCGCCTGCCGCTGCTGCGAGACGCCGTGCCGCTGCACATTCCGGCCAGCGCACTGATTTTCAACCAGGGCGGCCTTCGGGTCGCCACCGTCGGCTCCGACGACAAGGTGCTGTTCAAGGCGGTGACGATCGCCCGCGACCTCGGCAAGGAAATCGAAATCGCGTCCGGTCTCGGCACCGAGGACCGCGTCATCACGGCGCCGCCGGATGGTCTGGCCGATGGCGACCTGGTCCGGGTTGTCGGGCCGGGCGCCAAGGGCAAGCCCGCGACGGCATCGGAGAAGCAGGACGTGAAGGGGTAGGGCGCTCTTTACCCCCGCGCGTAATGTGGCGCGTCTCACCACCAGCGTGGTTGGAATGGCTGGTAGTCCGGCGGCGCAGCCCGTCGACGCGTATTGACGGCTTGCGGGCTCCAGGCGGGCTGGAAGAAGGGGTTGAAGCCGTCGTCGGTGGCGTCGCCGACAAGTATTTCGGGCGGCGTCGGCTTGCGCGTGATGAAGCCGCCTTGCGGCTGGTTGCTCAGCACCGTCACGAACTCGGTGCGATAGTTGGTTTCCTTGCTCAGCGGCTCATCCGAGATCACGATCGAGGAGCGCGGCATGGCGGTCGGCGCGATCCGATCGAGCACCTCCTGCGGGATGGTGATGCGGTCGAGCGCGGATTTCGCATTGTCGCCGTGGTCGATGGTGACCGCGGTCCAGCGCAGGCCGGTTTCGTCCCGCGCCACCGCGGTGAACACATGCGTGCCGGTCGGCCGATCGGGATTGCGGATATTGATTGGAACCTCGATCGATGCGTCGAACACCACGCCGCCACCGTCGGGCGCCGGTTTTTGCGTCTGGCGGCGTACGTAAAGTTTTTGCGTCGCGCGGCTGATGTAGATCGAGACCGGTTCGAGCGCGAGCTTGGCCTCGCTCGCTGCCTTGGCGGTGTCGGCTTTCTTCGCCTGGGCCGCCTTGGCGGCTTCCTTGGCGGCGGCTGCGGCGTCGAGCTTCGATGCCGCGTCGGCCTTGGCGGTGTCGAACTGCGTCGCCAGTTCCGCAGCCCTGGCGGTGGCTTTCTGCTTGAGGTCCTCGGCCTTTGCCCTGGCCTCGTCGGTTTTGGCGGAAACGACCATCTTCTCGGTCGCGGCGAGCTCGGCGTTGGCGCGGGCTTTCTGTGTCTCCAGCTTGCGCAGGGCCGCCGTCAGGGAAGCCGTCTCGCGCGTGGCCGTCGCCGCGGCCTTCTTGGTCTCATCGGCCGCTTTGGCAGCCTCGGCCGCTTCGCGCGGCAGCGCTTCCGCCCTGGCCGGCGCAGCCGCGATGGCCTCGGCCCGCGGCACCGGCAGCGCCGGATGGGAGAACTCCACCGGCTCGGCGTCCTCAGGCGAGATGATCACGCGCATGCCGAGCCGCGTCTTGTCGAACAGCCTTTCGGCGAAACCAAACGGCATCCGCACGCAGCCGTGGGAGGCCGCATAGCCTGGTAGCGGCCCGCCATGCAGCGCGATGCCGTTCCAGGTGATGCGCTGCATGTTCGGCATCGAGGCATCGTCATACATGTTCGAGCGGTGTTCCTTTTCCTTGTCGACCACCGCAAAGATGCCGGCCGGCGTCTCGCG
>CADEDX010000186.1 GCA_902826195.1 uncultured Bradyrhizobium sp.
CACCGATATCGCCGACGAATATTCGACCACGCCGAAATACATCGCCACCATGATCGGAAATATCATGGCGAATTCCACGGCGGCAAGGCCGCTACGGTCTTTCAACAGATCTTGCAGGCGAAGCGACATCTTCTGCATCGGGGATACCATCATCGCATCACGGCTCGACATGAAAGGCGGCGGTCGCGGAGAGCAGCCGCTTGCCGCCGGTGAGGTTGCCGATATCGTAGCCGAGCCGGGTGACGAACAACGGCCATTGGTAGAAAGCGCGAACCACGATGGTGTTGGGAGAGCCCGAAGGCGGCAGCGAATAGACAAAGGGTCCAGTGAGGCTGCCGGCGACGATCGGTTCGGTAATCGTGATCGAAGCGCCCGGCGCAAAGGACTTCATGTCGACAGTCAGGTTGCCCAGATTGCCCTGGCAATTGAACATCACCTTGATGCGATCGCACAGATTTTGCTTGAAGTCCGCTTCGGTCATGGCGGAGGTCTGGGCCTGACGGGTGAGGATCAGCCGCGCGCTTTCCAGCGTTGCGTTCTCCAGGACCTGGCCGGCAAAAAACACGATCGCCGTTTCGAGGATCGCAAACAGCATGCAGAAGAACAACGGCGCGACCAGCGCGAACTCGACGGCGACCGAGCCCCTTCGATTGCGGCGGAATCGGCTCAGCACGCCTCTAACAGGAGCTGTTGCAACGGCAGGTGACGGCATCGAAAAAATCCCCGGACGGCGGCGATGGCTGCCCGCAAGAATTACCCGAAAGTAATTGTGGAATGGTTTCGTCGCATCGAAGCAGAGCGGATCGGGTCGCTAACGAAGCATTAACCATTGCCCGCTTCAGTCGGGATCGCTTCACCGGCAAGGTCTTCGCCAGAGGCCGCCAACGGCTTTCGCCGCGCGTCCCAAGCCGGGTGTTTTGAGCAAGACCACGAG
This sequence comes from uncultured Bradyrhizobium sp., assembly GCA_902826195.1. Classification (GTDB taxonomy): domain Bacteria; phylum Pseudomonadota; class Alphaproteobacteria; order Rhizobiales; family Xanthobacteraceae; genus Bradyrhizobium. The sequence goes on from CADEDX010000186.1 coordinate 935, forward strand.
AATTTAGGCTCCGACTTGATCGGAGCCTAAACGGGATCAGTTCTACTTGCCCCCGGCGCCACTGGCCTGGCCGCTGAGCGTACCGGCCTGATCGATCGCCGATTTGAAGTAGGTCTCGCCGTCGCCAAGCGTAATCCGGCGCTGGCAGATCGGCATGCAGCTATAGGATTCGCGCTCGACGCCGCGATAGACGGTGACGAGTTGATCCGTCGGGCCTTCGACCTGGATCTGGCGGTCCACCAGCACCTCGCCGTTGCGGTCCATGGCGATGAAATTGGTTGCGCCGTAGCCCTTGCCGGTAACGACGATGATGCCGCCGCTCTGCAGGGTCACGTCCGCGATCAACGGGTTTCCGACCACGATGGTGGAGACCTTGGCGGGAAGCTTCACGAGCTTCGCCTGATCGACATAGACGGCGATACGATCGGGATCGGGCGCGGCCAGTGAGACCGCCGGCCACAGCAGGAAGCCTGCGGCGAGCAAACGCAATCCAAAACGCGCGCGTGCGCGGGTACGCTGGGACTTGAACGACATCTTTTACCCCGGGGCATCAACAAGCCGGCAGTGGCGATACGCAGAGGAACCGGCGCCCGACAAGGTGAATCTGACGACTATTGATGAACAAAGGGCAAATACCCCCCGGAATGAGGCAAGAAATCCACCGGCCAACATGGTTTAAAAATCGTGGGCTATTTGCGGAACGGATAAGCCATCTGCCCGACGATTTCGCGCGGGAACGAGGATTGATCGTCAACGCCATACTGCGCCGGCAGCACGCCTTGCGGCATCCGGAAGGTCCCGAACAGGATATCCCAGAGCGGAAAGGTGCCCGCGAAATTGGTGTCGCCGCCCTCCGCGCGGGAGGTGTGGTGCCAGCGGTGAAACACCGGCGTCGCCAGCACGTATCTGAACGGACCGAGCGTCCAGTTGAGGTTGGCGTGAACGAACGCCGAATGGAAGATGTTGAACGGCCCGAGCCAGAGCATCACGCCGGGCGAAATGCCGGCCAGCAGCAGCGCGACATCGACCCCGATGGTGCCCAGCAGCAGGTTGACGGGATGAAAGCGCGCCGCCGAGATCCAGTCCACGTCTTCCGACGAATGATGGATGGCGTGGTATTTCCAGAACCCGCCGCCATGGAACATGCGATGCAGCCAGTACATCATGAAGTCGGCGGCGACCAGGAAGATGATCCCCTGCTGCCACAAGGGCAGGCGCGACAGCGGGCCGTGGCCGTTGTCGTAGAAGGCGATCAGTTCGTCGGCGTCGCGCATGCCGAACAGCAGAGCGGCGCCGAGCACCAACAGGCCGACGCGGAACACCCGGAGGAACAGCGGCACCAGGAACCAATAGCAAACGTCGGTGACGAGTTCGCGCTTGCGCCACCACGGCCTGCCCGGGTTGCAGGCCCAGAAATGCGCCAGCACCGAGAACACCAGCGCCAGCGCGATCGTGACCGGCAGCACCTTCGCCAGGGTCTGGCCGAGCATCTCGAGGATTTCGGTCGGCAGGTTCATCCGGCCCGGGTATCAGAATCCGGGCGCGCCCTCAATCGGAACGGGGCCACGGCGACGACGGATCAGCCGGCAGGTTAGTCGGACGTCCGAACGTGCAGCACGGCGTTCTGGTCGGCGTAAACGCGCCGCCAGCCGCCGATGCGATCGAGCAGCCCTACCGCGGGCGTGTGCGGCGTCAGCAGCACGGCATCGATCTCCCATTTCTTCAGTATGCCGAGCAGTTCGTTGACGTCCTTGAGCTGCATGGCGCGGTAAAAGGCGATGTCGAACGCTTCGCCGTAGAGTTCGGCGCGTCCGTCGACGAATACCGGGATCTGCCGCCAGATCAGATAGCCGCCGAACGGCAGATCGTTGAGAACCCGCTTCGGCTGATACGCCCGCATCGCTTCGACCGCCGCCGCCGGCGCCTGGTGTTCGGGCACGGCCATGGCAGTGTTGGCAGCGAGCAGCCAGGTCCAGCCGCCGAGCAGCGGCATGACCGCGGCCATCACCGGCGCCGGGATACGGGTGCGAACGCTCCAGGCCGGCCGCAACGCGAGCTGCGATGCCACCGGTGACAGCAGCACGATCGGCAGCAGCAGGGCGAATAGCTCGAAGTTCCTGATGTGCGCCAGCGCCATGTGCAGCAGGCCTAGAACCAGCGCGATCCGCGGCGGCGTCAGCTTGATCCCGCCGTACAGCGCGCCGCCGATCAGGGTGAGGATCGTCAATTCGAACGGGCCGAACCTGCTGAAGTCGGCCGGCATCCATTCATAGATCAGGCGCAGCAGCTCCCCGAGATCAAGGATCTTGCGTGCGGCCAGGAGCGATCCCCATCCGTAGGGCGTGGCGCAGCACGCCGCCAGCGCCGCGACGCCGAACGCCGCCCAGCGCAGCGCCAAGGAATTCCGGAGGGCGCGGTCTGCATTCCACAGCGCATCGAGCGCGAACGCGCCGACCAGTACCAGGCCAAACACGAACCCGCCGTGCAGGTTGGCCCACAGCACGATCAACGGCATCAGCCACAGCGAGGGCGCCTCGCCGCGTTCGCTCGCCGACATCAATCCATACGCCCAGGCCAGCATGACCGGTAGTGCCAGCACGTGCGGGCGCGCCAGAAAATGCCCGTACGAAAGCATCAACGCCGCAATCGCGACGCCGACCGCCCAGGCGGCCGGAACGCGGTGGCCGAGAATGTGCGTGAGCAATGCGAAGGTCGCGGCAATGCCGCTTGCGGCGAGAACCACCGGCCCGGTCCAGCCCGCCAGATTGTAGCTCGTCGCATACAGCACCTGCGCCAGCCAGGACGACGACATCCACGGCTCACCCGCCTTGGTGAATGAGTAAATATCGACCCGCGGCAAAGCGTGGTGATCGAGGATCCATTGGCCCACGGCGATCTGCCAGTAGGTATCTGAATCCCTCAACAACACCGGTGCGCCGAGCAGCACCAGCACCAGCGCGTAAACGGCAATTCCGACCCAGAGCCATGCCGGCACCTGGCCTATGATGGATGACTTCCCGCTGGATGCCGCGACAACGCCGGTATTCATGCGGGCCGCCCGCGCAGGATTGGAACAGCAAGGGATTTCCCGGCGCCCGAACACGCGGACCAATCCGGCAGGGTCGCCCTCATCGGTCAGCCTCCGCCGCGCACGAAAAGAATGGCCGCATCGTCGGTGTGGACCCGCCGCCAGCCGCCCAGATGATCGAGCAGACCCACCGCGGGCGTGCCCGGCTGCAACAGCAAGCCGTCGATGTCGTATTCCTCGAGCAGACCGAGGAATCGGCCGATATCCTTGAGCTCCAGCGCGTTGTAGTAGGCCATCGTGAACTTTTCGCCGTACAGCTCGGCCCGCCCGTCGATGAAGACGGGCATCTGCCGCCAGATCAAGTAGCCGCCGAAGGCGCGGTCGTTGAGCACGCGCCGGAGATGATGCGCCTTGACGGCCTCGACCGCGGCGGCGGGCGACTGGCTGTTCGGCGGCGAATATGTCCGGTGCGCCGTGACGGTCCAGGTGGAAATCGCGAGCGCAGCGGCCAGCATCGCCGCCGAAGCAAACGTAACCCTGCCCGATCCGGCCGGCTGCAGTCCCAACTGGTGCGCCACCGGCGTCAACACCACGATCGGCAGCAGCAGCGCGAATATCTCCAGATTCCGGCCATGCGACAGCGCCATGTGCAGCAGCCCGAGCACCAGCGCGATCCGCGGCGGCGGCAGCCGGATGCCACGATAAAGCGCGCCCGCGATCAGGGCGAGGATCGTAAACTCGAACGAGCTGAGCCTGCTGAAATCCGCCGGCGCCCATTCGCTGATCAGCCGCAGCAATTCTCCCAGATCGAGAATCTTGCGTGAAGCCAGGATCGATCCCCAGCCGTAGGGCGTGATGCAGCAGGCCGCCAGAGCAGCCAACCCGAAAGCGGCCCAGCGCAGCGCCAGCGGCTTGTACTGCGACGGCTCGGCGTTCCACAGTGCGTCGATCGCGAATGCGCCAGCCAGCACCAGGCCGAACACGAAGCCGCCATGCAGATTGGCCCACAGCCCAATCAGCGGCAGCAGCCAGAACGAGGGCGGCTGACGCCGCTCGCTCGCCGTCATCAATCCGTGCGCCCAGGCCACCATCAACGGCATCGCCAGCACATGCGGACGCGCCAGAAAGTGAGGAGTCGACAGCACCACGGCCGCCAGCGCGACCAGCACCGCATGGGTCAGGGGAAGGCGCCGTTCCAGGAAATGCGCGAGCAGCGCAAAAGTCGCGGCAATGCCGCCTGCCGCCACCACGACCGGCCCGGCCCAGCCGGCTATATTATAGCTTGCAGCATAGAGGACTTGCGCGAGCCAGGACGACGAAATCCAGCTCTCGCCGGGCATGCTGAAGGAATACACGTCGACGCGCGGCAGCGCCCCGTGATCGAGAATCCATTGGCCTACGGCGATCTGCCAGTAGGTATCGGAATCGTTCAGGAGTCCGCTGCTGACGAGCAGCAAAAACGCATACAGGCCGACGCCAAGCCACAACCAGGCCGGCACCTGGCTGAAGCCCGAGGCATTCACCTGGCGAACCGTCGTTGCGTCGATGCTCATGACACGTTCCAGCCCGGCGCCGTGGCGCGCGATCGATTCAAACCGGTCCCCCGTTTCCCGTCGCCGCCGCGTACCGGCCCGCGCCGTCCTGGATCATGCACTACTGACGGAACGGATAGGCCAATTGCCCACCGAACGCGGCGGGGATCTTCGGATCGTCCGCACCGTAATGCTCGGGCAGCGCATTCTCCGGCATGCGGAACGTACCGAACAGGATGTCCCACAGCGGAAAGGTGCCCGCGAAATTGGTATTGCCGCCTTGCTCAAGCGAGGTGTGATGCCAGCGATGGAAAACCGGCGTGGCGAGCACGTATTTGAACGGGCCGAGCGTCCAGTTCAGGTTGGCGTGAACGAAAGCGGAGTGGAAGGTCGTAAGCGGCCCGACCCACAACATGATGTTGGGGGAGATGCCCGCCATCAGCAGGATGACGTCGACCAGGATCGTACCGATGAACAGGTTGACGGGATGAAACCGCGCCGCCGAGATCCACTCCAGATCTTCCGAGGAATGATGGATGGCGTGGTATTTCCAGAACCCGCCGCCGTGGAACATGCGGTGCAGCCAATACAGCATGAAGTCGGAAGCAACGAGGAATAATATCGCCTGCACCCAGAGCGGCAGGGTCGATAACGGGCCATGGCCATTGTCGTAGAATGCGATCAGGTCGTCGACTTCGTGAATGTTGAAGACGATCGCAGCACCCATCACCAGCAAGCCGATGCGCAGGATCCGTCCAAATACGGGGACCAGGAACCAGTAGCAGATGTCGGTGACGAGTTCGCGCTTGCGCCACCAGGGCTTGCCCGGATTACACGCCCAGAAGTGCGAGAGCACCGTGAACACAAGCGCGAGCGCGATCGTGATCGGCACGACCTTCGCAATCGTCTGACCGACGACATCGATGACTTGCATTGGCATTCCGGACATGACGACCTCGTTCCATCAGAGACGTCAGGGGTATCCGGTTGCGCTTAAAGAGCCGTGAATGGAGGCGGTCGACGCCCACCTCGCTCGGGCGGCGAAATGGGGCTCGCGAATTTACGTGCATTTGATCGAACGACTTAATGCCGCGTTTACTGTGCCCAACAAGTGCAAGTTACGAGCATTTTTGCGTGGTCAAATTAACTGCGTCGAAATTGTCGCACCCTAGGGTCACGGCATGGTCACGGCGCTGAGAACGCCGGGTAGACCACAGTTAAAGTTCGACCAGCCATGTGTACACAGGAGCTATCATCTATGAAGAATCTGGTTTCGCGTTTCGTGAAGGATGAGTCCGGCGCCACCGCCATCGAGTACGGCCTGATTGCCGCCGGCATCGCAGTCGCGATCATCAGCGCGGTGAACGGCCTCGGCACCAAGCTGTCGAGCAACTTCGTCGCGATCTCGAACTCGCTCAAGTAAGCGACGTAGCGAGAACTGACCAAAGGCCCCGGCTTGCCGGGGCCTTTATTTTTTGCTCAAGCGCAGCCCCAACTCCGCACACCGGCTTCGGATGCGGTTTGAACGTTTCGCTTCTAGGCATTTCCCGATTGTTCACTTCTCGTGGCTAGGCTTCGCTAAGGCCTGTCCAACAATCCCTGGACCCCGGCTCAACCGCAGCCTCGCGTGAACCCATGATCCTCGATACCGCCCGCCTACTGCTGTTTCCGGCCCTGGTTGCCTTTGCGGCCATGAGCGATCTCCTCACCATGAGGATTTCGAACTGGGTGTCGCTGACGCTGGTGACCGGCTTCCTGATCATGGCGCCGATGAGCGGCATGGGCCTGCACGATATGCTCATGCACTTCGCCGCCGGCGCAACCGTGCTGGCGGTGGCGTTCGCCTGCTTTGCGATTGGCCAGGTCGGCGGCGCCGACGCCAAGGTCGCGTCCGCCGTAGCGTTATGGCTCGGCTTTGACCACCTGATGAACTTTCTGATCGACGTCTCGCTGCTCGGCGGGGCGCTGACAATCCTTTTGCTGCTGTTTCGATCATGGCCGCTGCCTCCCTTTCTCGCAAGGCAGGGCTGGCTCGACCGGCTGCACAGCAAGCGCAAGATCCCCTACGGCATTGCGCTCGCGCTCGGCGCGCTGATCGTCTATCCGGAAACCCAATGGATCAAGGCGATCGACCTCACTCAGATCGCGATGCGCTGAGCCGGCATCGCTAACATTCCGTTAGGGAAATTTACACACGCCTCATTAACCATGCTTTGACGAATAGCTGGTCAACTCCCTTTACGGCGGCGGATGCGTCGCAGCGTAATGTGGAAAGTGAAGCGTAATGAATACCGCACGCATTGCAGTCCTGGCCATCGCCGTCGGCGCCGGCGGCATTGCCGCATATCTCGCAAGCGGCTCCAGCGAAGCACCTGCGCCGGCCCAGCCGGTCGTGCAGATGCAGACCGTCGATATTCTCGTCGCCAAAGTGGACATCGGCCTCGGCCAGTCGGTCAAGCCGGACGATCTGCAGTGGCAGGCCTGGCCGGCCTCGACCGCCAGCAACTTCATCAGCCGTGCCAGCAAGGCCGACGCCATCAAGGAGATCACGGGCTCGATCGCGCGCTCGCCGTTCATTGCGGGCGAGCCGATCCGTGACCAGAAGCTGGTGAAAGCCGACGGCTCCGGCTTCATGGCGGCGATCCTGCCGCAGGGCTACCGGGCGGTCTCCACCGAAATTTCGCCGGAAACCGGCGCCGGCGGCTTCATCCTGCCGAACGACCGCGTCGACGTGCTTCTGACCAAGCGCGACAAGAGCCCCGACGGCAAGAGTCCCGACGTTGCCGTCTCGGAGGTGATCCTCAGCAATATTCGCGTGCTCGCGATCGACCAGGCGCCGAAGGAAAAAGAAGGCTCGAGCGCATTGGTCGGCCGAACGGTTACGCTCGAGCTGAAGCCCGAGCAGACAGAGATGCTCGCCCGCTCCCGCCAGAGCGGCTCGCTGTCGCTGGCGCTGCGCAGCATCGCCGACATCAAGACCGACGAGAAGCCGCAGGAACTGACCGACAAGCGCGGCGAAAACGTCAACGTCGTCCGTTACGGCGTTGCCAGCCAGCAGACGATGCAGAAGTGAGAAGGATGCACGACATGAAGTGCAGGGATATTCAGCCGATGATGCGAACGTTCATCGTCCGCGCCCTGTCGTTTTCCGCGGTGGCGGCGCTTACGCTGAATCCGGCGCTGACGCCGGTGCTGGCGAGCGACTATCGCGCCGCCGCGCCGGCCACCTCCGACGGGCAGATGAACGCGCGGTTCGTTTCGCTCGGGATCGGCAAGTCGTTCGTGATCGACCTGCCGCGGGAGATCAAGGATGTGCTGGTCGCCGACCCGAAGGTCGCCAACGCCGTCATCCGCTCGACCCAGCGCGCCTATATCATCGGCGCGACGGTCGGCCAGACCAACATCATCTTCTTCGATTCAACCGGCGCCCAGATCGCGGCCTACGACATCGCGGTGAAACGCGATCTCAACGGCGTGCGCGCCGCGTTGAAGCAGACGCTGCCGAATTCAGACATCACGATCGAGGGCGTCGGAGACGGCGTGATATTGAGCGGCACCGCCGCGAGCCCGATCGAGGCGCAGCAGGCCGCGGACATCGCCGCCCGCCTCGTCGGTGGCGACGCCAAGGTCGTCAACTCGATCGCCGTCCGCGGCCGCGACCAGGTGATGTTGAAAGTCACGCTCGCTGAAGTCCAGCGCTCGGTCATCAAGCAGCTGGGCATCGATCTCAGCGCCAACCTGACTTACGGCACATCCGTTGTTAAGTTCAACAACAGCAACCCGTTCAGCGCCAACAGTGCGCCGCTCGTCGCAGGCAACTCCCTTGCCGGAAGTTTCGGCGCGACGCCATCCGTGCAGGCGACGTTGCGCGCGAGGGAAAACGCCGGCGTGGTGCGAACCCTGGCCGAGCCCAACCTCACCGCCATTTCCGGCGAGTCGGCCACATTCATCTCCGGCGGCGAATTTCCAATTCCGACCGGCGTGACCTGCCAGACGACGACGTCAGGCGGCATCGGACAATGCGTCCAGACCGTCAGCTTCAAGAAATTCGGCATCTCGCTCAACTTCACGCCAGTGGTGCTGACGGAGGGACGGATCAGCCTTCGGGTGATGACCGAAGTGTCGGAAGTCTCGACCGAAAACGCTTTGCAGGGCGGTTCGGGTGGAACCACGATCCCCTCGATCAAGACCCGCCGCGCCGAGACGACGCTGGAAATTCCGTCCGGCGGCGCGATGGCGATGGCCGGGCTGATCCAGGAGCAGACCAAGCAGGCCATCAACGGCCTCCCCGGCCTGGCGCAAGTGCCGGTTCTCGGCACGCTGTTCCGCAGCCGCGACTACGTCAACAACCAGAGCGAACTGATGGTTCTGGTCACGCCCTATGTGGTGCGTGCGGTGGCGCAAAAGGACCTGTCGCGGCCCGATGACGGCTTTGCCAGCGCCTCCGACCCGCAGGCCGACCTGCTCGGCAGCGTCAATCGCATCTACGGCGTTCCGGGCCGCGTCGAGAAGGCACGGAATTATCGCGGCACCTACGGCTTTATTACGGACTGAGGCGGAACGATGAAAACGAGTATCAAATCAAACCGGTCCGCCGATGCCAGGCGCGCGCTCTGCGTGGCCGGCGCGCTGATCGGCCTTTCCGTGGCGCTGGGCGCCTGCAAGACGGCCAGCAACGACCTGGTGATGGCGGCAGACGTGCCCGAAGACATTCGCCTGCGGCATCCGATCGCGATCCAGGAAGCCGACCGCTCGATCGTGGTGTTTGTCGGCCGCGGACGCGGCGGCCTTTCCGCCACCCAGCGCGCCGACGTGATGTATCTGGGCCAGAGCTGGATGCGCGAAGGCACCGGCGTCATCTCAATCGACGTGCCCGTTAGCACGCCGAATGCCCGGGCGGCTGAAGATTCGTTGCGCGAGATCAAATCGATGCTTGCCGCCGTCGGCGTGCCGCCGCTGTGGATGTAGCTGACGCCGCGCGCCATGCCGCCGAGGATGGACCCGGCGCCGAAGCCGGAAGGCGCCGAGATGGTGCCGGCGTTCTGCCAGCCGTGGCCGCTGCCGCCGTAGTAGCCCCGAAGCTGGATGGTCCCGGCCGACGGCGTGCCGCCGGCGCCGCCCTGCGCGCTATCGCCAGCCGAGTTGACGCCGCCGCCGCCGCCGCCGCCGCCGGCTACCGCCGCCGTCCCGAACGAGGTTGAGCCGCCGGCAGAACCATCGCTGCCGCTGTTGTTGCCGTTGTCGCCCGCGGCGCCAATGGTGCAGGAGTAGGACCCGGCCGGGCTGGTGATGCGCGCGATGGCGCAGGCGCCGGAGCCGCCGCCGCCAGCCGAGCCAGAGGCGTTGTCCGCGCCGCCGCCGCCGCCGCCGGCGCCGATGGCCACGGCAATCAGCATGGTGCAGTTGGCGGGCGTGTTGTAGGTGGTGCTCGCGGTGACGATTTGCAGCGTCATGTTCTTGCCGCCGACGTCGCCCCAGCTCGGGTCCGCGCCGGCGCCGCCGCTCTTCAGGGCTTGGCCGGCGCTGCCGGGTGGCAGGTCATCCCAGGCCGAGGCGCCGCGGAACAGCAGCGCGCCGCGCGTCGTCGACAGCGCGTTGGCCAGGATGTTCAACGTCGCCTGCGCGGCGAT
>CADEDX010000187.1 GCA_902826195.1 uncultured Bradyrhizobium sp.
GACGGTCTGGCGCAGATCCAGGAGAGCCGCGTGCGGGGCCTGCATGAGGGCAAGGCCGCACCGTCGAAGGATTTGCAGCAGGCCGAGGCACAGCTCGCGGCGGCCGAAAGTGACCTGCGATCGGCGGATACCGCGTTCGAGGCCGCGCGCTTCCGGCTCCGCATCCTCGGCCGCAGCGAGGCGGAAATCCTCAAGCTGGAGCAGACCGGCGTGCTCAGCCGCGTGACCACGATCACGGCGCCGATCGGCGGCACCGTCGTCGCGCGCAAGGTGGGTCCAGGGCAATACGTCAAGGCCGATTCGGGCGAGGCGCTGTATACGATCGCCGATCTTTCGACGATGTGGTTGAAGGCGCAGATCTTCGAGCAGGACATCGCGCAGGTTCGCGTCGGCCAGGAGATCGAGGCCAACGTTTCCGCCGTGCCCAACAAGATCTTCAAGGCGCGTATTGACGCCATCAACTCGGCCTCGGACCAGACGACGCGCCGCGTCGTCGTCCGGTCCGAGATCCCAAATACCGACGGTCTGCTCAGGGCCGAGATGTTCGCGATGTTCAAGATCAACGTGGACGACGGGGTGGCGAGCCCCGCGGTGCCGACCAACGCGGTGATCCGCGAGGGAGGCGTGGCCACCGTCTGGGTCGAGACCGAGCCGCGGCTGTTCAAGCGCCGCGTGGTCGACATCGGCATCCAGCAGGACGGCCTGACGCAGATTCGCAGCGGCCTCGGTGTCGGCGAACAAGTGGTCGCGCACGGCGCGATCTTCGTCGATAACGAATGGCGTCAATGACGGGACGGGGCAAGGCCATCGATGCTGCGTAGTCTGATCGCCTTCTGCCTCTCGCGGCGGTTGCTGGTGATGGTCGCGTTCGTGGCCTTCATCGGCATCGGCAGCGTCGCTTTCCTGGCGCTGAACATCGAGGCCTATCCCGATCCGGCGCCGCCGATCATCGAGATCATCGCCCAGCAGCAGGGCCAGTCGCCGGAGGAGGTGGAGCGCTACATCACGATCCCGATCGAGATCGCGGTCGCCAGCACGCCCGGCCTGAAATTCATCCGCTCGAATACCGTCTACGGACTCGGCTTCATCCGCCTGCAGTTCGAATACGGCCGCGACTATCATTTTGTCCGCCAGCAGACCATCAACCGGCTGAAGGATGCGGTGCTGCCGGCGGGCGTGCTGCCGGTGATTTCGCCCGCCGGCGGCATCAGCGAGATATTTCGTTACGAACTCGTCGGGCCGCCGGGCATGGACGTCATGCGGCTCAAGACGCTGCAGGATTGGGTGGTCGAGCGCAAGCTGCGCATCGTGCCCGGGGTCGCCGACGTCGCCGTGCTCGGCGGCAGGACCCGGGAGTTCCAGGCCGAGATCAACCTCGACCGCATGATGGCCTACGGGCTGACGCTGCCGCAGATCATGACCGCGATTTCGGCGAGCAATTCCAACGTCGGCGGGCGGACGATCGCGATCGGCGAACAATCGGTCAATGTCCGCAGCATCGGCGTCGTCACCTCGATGGACGACATCGGCAACATCGTGTTGACCCAGCAGGGCGGCGTCCCGGTGCTGGTGTCCGACGTCGCAAAGGTCCAGATCGGCTATGCGCCCCGGCTCGGCCTCGCCGGCCGCGACGATCGGACGGACGTCGTGACCGGCATCGTCCTGATGCAGAAACTCGAACGCACCATGGACGTGGTCAAGCGGGTGCGCGAAGCGGTGGAGCGCATCAATTCGGACGGGTCGCTGCCGGCCGGCGTCAAGATCGTACCGTTCTATGACCGCGGTGATCTCGTGGCGATCACGGTGCGGACCGTCCTGCACAACCTGGTGTTCGGAATTGCCCTGATCTTTCTCATCCAGTGGGTGTTTCTCGGCGATCTACGCTGCGCGTTGATCGTCGCAGCGACCATCCCGGTGGCGCTGCTGCTGGCTGTTATGATCACCGTGCTGCGAGGCGAGTCCGCGAACCTGCTGTCGGTCGGGGCGATCGATCTCGGCATCATCGTCGACGGCACCGTCATCATGGTGGAAAACATCTTCCGCCAGATCGCCCATCATGCGCCGCGGATGCCGCCGGGACGCAGCCCCAGGCTCAGCGACAAGCTCAGCTGGATACTGACCGGCGCGGTCGAGGTCGACAAGGCGATCCTCTTTTCGGTCATCATCACCATCGCGGCATTCCTGCCGCTGTTCACGATGCAAGGGGTGGAGGGCCAGATCTTCGGGCCGATGGCGCGAACCTATGCCTATGCGCTGCTCGGCGCCGTGATCGCGACCTTCACGGTGACGCCGGTGCTGGCGTCGTTTCTGTTGCCGGCGGATGTGCAGGAGGTCGAAACCTTTGTAGTCCGCCATATCCGAAAAATCTACCAGCCTGTTCTGTCGAGCGCGGTCCGCTTCTATCGCCGCGCCGCGGTCATCGCCGCCGTGTTTCTGGTGCTGTGCCTCAGCCTGGGATTGCGGCTCGGCACCGAGTTCCTGCCCAAGCTGGAGGAGGGCAACCTATGGATCCGCGCCGTGATGCCGCCGACCATCACGCTGGAGGCCGGGATGGAAACGGTGGCGAAGATCCGCGCCATCATCTCGAGCTACCCGCCGGTCCAGACCGTGTTTTCCGAACAGGGCCGCGGCGACGAGGGCACCGATCCCGACGGCTCGTTTCTCGCCGAGTTCTTCGTTCCGCTCAAGCCGGTCGACACCTGGCCGCCGGGCCTGACCAAGGAGCAGATGGTCAAGCAGATGAGCGAGAAGCTCAATCGCGAATTCGTCGGCATCGATTTCAACTTCTCGCAATACATCCAGGACAACATGGAGGAAGCCGTCTCCGGCGTGAAAGGCGAGAACTCGATCAAGATCTTCGGCAAGGACCTCAATGAGCTGGAACGGCTGTCGAAGTCGGTCAAGAACGAACTCTCCGCTGTGCGCGGCGTCGCCGATCCCGCCGGCTTCAACCTGCTCGGCCAGCCCAATCTGATCATCCAGATCGATCGCGCCAAGACCGCGCGCTACGGTTTTTCGATCAGCGACATCAATTCCGTGGTGCAGGCCGCGATCGGCGGTCAGGAGGTTTCCAAGGTCTATGAAGGGGAAATGATTTTTGCGCTGACGGTGCGCCTCGCGCCGGAGTACCGCAAAGACGTCGACGCTATCAGAGCGATACCGGTGGCGCTTCCAAACTCCGATTCGAAGTTGCCGACCGCCTATATAAGGCTCGGCGATCTCGGCGAGATCAAGCTGGTCAGCGGCGCGGCCTATATTTACCGCGAGAACAGCCAGCGCTTCATCCCGTTGAAATACAGCGTCCGCGACCGCGATCTAGGTTCGACGGTGGTCGAGGCGCAGGAGCGGGTTCAGAAGAACGTGCCGCTGCCGCAGGGCTATTCGCTGGAATGGTCAGGCGAATACGGTGCGCTCCAGGACGCCAAGAAGCGGCTCGCGCTGATCGTGCCGTTGAGCCTGCTGTTGATCCTGATGCTGTTGTACAGTCTGTTCAATTCGATACGGGACAGCCTGCTGGCGCTGTCGGGAATCCCGTTCGCGGTGGCCGGCGGAATCCTCGGGCTCTATATCGGCGGGTTGAATTTCAGCGTCTCGGCCGCGGTCGGCTTCATCTCGCTGTTCGGCGTCTCGGCAATGGATGGCATCCTGCTGATCTCCTACATCCGCCGCGACATCGATGAAGGCATGGGAACGGAGGATGCCATCATCCGCGCTTCCGAAACACGGATGCGGCAGATCTTCATGACGGGCCTGTCGGCGTGTATCGGCCTGGTGCCGGCGGCAATCTCAACCGGGATCGGCTCGCAGGTCCAGCAGCCGCTGGCGTGCGTCATCGTCGGTGGCATGCTGCTGTCGCCGATCTGCAGCCTGCTGGTGATCCCGGTGCTGGCGAGGCTGTGGATGCCGACGATCAAGGATACCGGGATGCATGAGGCTGCCGCGCATTAACGCCGGCGGACCGCGGATAGTCCTTCGGCGCGGCGAACCTATGGTGCAGCATTGACCGGCCCGGGCGCGGCATTGGTCTCCCGCGTGACGACCCGCGCGTCAGTCTTCGCCGTCGTCGATGCCGTCGTACCGTTGTCGAAACGGACGCGGTACACCGCCAGGTTCTCGATCACGCGCTGGACGTAATTGCGCGTTTCGGAAAACGGAATGCGCTCGACCCAGTCGACCGGATCGACCTTGGGATCGCGCGGATCGCCATAGGCCTTGACCCAGTCGCGTACCCGGCCCCTGCCGGCATTGTAGCCGGCGAAGGTCATGATGTGATTGCCCTTGTACTCCGATAGCAGCGCGCTGAGTTCGGCCGCCCCGATTTGCGTGTTGTAGACCGGATCCGAAACCATCCGGTCCCAGTCATATTCGATTTTAAAGCGCTTGGCGGTGTCGCGTGCCGCTTCGGGCGTCACCTGCATCAGGCCGACGGCATTGGCCGCGGACTTGTCGCGCTGATCGAACGCGCTCTCGGTGCGCGCCACCGAATAGATCATGCTGTGCTCGATCTCGGGAGCAAGCTGACGGTGCGGCGGGATGCCGATGGTCGGAAACGCGTAATGGTCGAGCGGGAGTCCGCGGCCGAGCGAGGGCTTTCCGACCTGCAGCATCGCGCGGGCGTCGTTGCGGCGGCCGGTCAGGTCGCCGAGCGCTTCGAGCAGGACGATGTTCGGGCTTTGCTGGCCGAGATCGGCGGCAAAATACAGCACGACATCGCGTTCGCCGATCTCGTAAAGCATGTCGGCGGCGCGCAGGCGTTCGTCCGAGACCGGCGCTTCCGCGGACGCCAGATCGGGCAGCGGCGCGCGCAGCTCGATCTCGCCACGGCCAAGCCTTGCGCGTGCGAGTTGCCCGTAATAGGCGGTCGGATGGCGGGCGGCTGCTTCGTAGTTCGCACGCATCGCATCCGCCTGGCCAAGGGCTTCGGCGGCGCGTCCGCGCCAGTAGTTCGCGCGCGCCAGCACGGTCGGATTGCTCGCGCCCTCGTCGATACGGGCGAAATGCGTGGCCGCGGTTTTGGGATCATGGAGATAGCGCAGCGCGATCCAGCCGCACATGAAATGGACGTCGGCCCGGTAATATTCATTGGCCGGCGTTGCGGCCGGCCGGACGACATCGTAGGCGGTCTGGAACTTGCCCTGGTCGAGCAGCTTGCGGGCCAGCGAACGCCGCTCGCGCCACCATTGATCGGTGTCCTGCAGCGCCATCGTCTCCGGCGATGCCGCCACCATCAACCGGGCGGCCTCGTCGATCTGATCCTTGCCGACCATAAACTGGATGCGGCAGAGCGTGTAGCCGAGATCCTGCCGCGCTTCGACCGCGACATCGTTGAGTGCGTCCTTGGCCTTGTCGGCCTTTCCCCTGACCGCGGCGCAGGCCTTGACGATCGCAAGCTCGTCGCTGCCGATGCGCTGCGCGGCGCGCTTGGCGCCGGCGAGATCCTTGGCGCCGATGCGCTTGTCCATGCGTGCACGGTGGTCATCGCGGGTCAGAAGGTCGCGGAACGTCTCGACGACGTCGGCCTCGAGGCGCTCCGACAATTCGTCCGCGCGCCATGCGTCGCGCGCCAGCCGCGCGGCACCGTCGCGATCGCCTTCCGCGAGCCGTATGCGCGCCAGGGCAAGCTTGCCCTTGGCGCTGACGGGCCGCTCGCCGGTGAAGCCGCGAACCGTCGCGGCATCGCTGCGCTGCTCCCACAGCCGCGCCTCGGCGCGCCGGCGCAGCAGCGTCGCGCTCGGCCATTCCGGATTGGCGGCGATGAACGCAGCGTAGCGGCTGAACGGCGCGATCGTCTCGGGATGGCGCAGGATGTACCACTCGACAAGTTTCTGCGCCGCCGGATCCGCGATCTGGTTCCTGACGTCGGTTGCCTCCTGGGTCTTTGCCTTGCGCGCGAGTTCGATGGCTTCCTTCACCAGCGCCGGATCGCCGGTCAGCGGGGGCGCGGTTTCCTTGGGAGCGGACGATTCCTTCGACGCTGGCGTCTTGCGCGGCGCCGACGCCTGCTTGGCGGGTTTGACGTTCTTGAGCGCGGCGCGGCGCTGCGCGCGGGCTTCCTTCACCGCCTGCGGTTTCTTGGCGGCTGCCTGCGCCTTATGGGCGTGCGGCTTGTGGCTTGTCCGTGCGGTCGCATCGGCCGAGAACAGAGCGAGGCCGGCTATCGTGAAAAAACACGACAGCGAATGTAAGCGCCGGTTCATTCCATGGTCCCCTGCGTAACCTCGTCACAAACACAGAAGCAAGACGTCGGGTGATGCGTGGCCGGAACTGCCTGAAAATATCACAACGTAAAATGAGCAGTTAGCACGTCTGCACATCAAACGCGTGCAAAATGAGGCAGGTGGAACCCGGAGGTGCTACGGGGCGGTATGGAAAAAGCTCCCGTCATTCCGGGGCGCGCCTTTTGGCGAGAACGCGCAATCCATGTCGCCGCATTCGCGTGACGATCAACACCGGAGGGGGGAGACACCGGGCAGGCAAAGTTTCGAAAATAAAGGATGAAAAATTGAGGATGAATCGCGGACCGATCTCCGCGGCGAGAGCAGAGAGCTCATCGACGAACTCCAGCGCCCGGTGACACGTGGACTCGATGCCGGACGCTGGAGAACAAGGGCCGGGAGGCGGCCCTTGTCAGTGATCGTGTCTTGTTGCCTTACATGTACATGTTAGCCATGGTCGCCCCGTCGTGGTGGCCACCATCCGTTCCGCCATCGGGCAGCACGCCGTTGTCCTCCACTTGGAAGTGGACGCCTTCGCCGAGTTCGTCGACCGACTCGTAGGCGCCGTATACCGTCTGGGTAACCGTGATATCGCTCTGCTTCACGAGATTGCCGTAGACGGTGATGGTGCCGAGCAGATCCTCGTCATGCGCGCCGGCATCGCCCTGCTGGCTGATGACGGTGATCACGCTGTAGTCGTTCTTGCCGTCGCCGTTGCTGTCCTTGTACTGGATCGACTGGACTTCAGCGGTGTGCGCCGAGATTTCGATCTTGTCGCCCTGGGCGCGATTGAAGTCGCGGATCACGTCGTTGCCGAAGCCGTCGACCCAGTGATCGTGCGTGGCGTTGTTCTCGCCGGTGACGCCGACCCAGTCGATGGTGCCGTCGTCATTGACGTGCTTGGCGACGATCTCGTCCTTGGCGTTGACATTGCCTTCGAAGCGGAAGGTGTCGCCCCCTCCACCGCCGATCAGCGTATCGTTGACCGCCTTGAACGCCGCGGTTTCTTCCGCGAAGATCTGCGTCGTGCCGTCCTGGGCTGCGACCATCTCGCCGGCATCCGACCGGCTGAGCAGGACGTCGTTGCCGGCACCGCCATCCATCCGGTCGGCGCCGAAGCCACCGACCAGGATATCGGTGCCGGTGCCGCCAGACAGGTTGTCGTTGCCCGAGCCGCCCCAGAGCTTGTCAGTGCCGGAGCCGCCGCTGAGCGTGTCGTTGCCGGCCATGCCGGAGACGTCGTCGTCGCCACGGCCACCGAACAGGGCGTTGCCGCCCGTCGACCCGTTCAGATGATCATGGTCGGAGGTGCCGCCGCCGAACCTGGCGAAGAAATCCTCGAAGCGGCTATTGTCGAGGAAGCCGTTCAGATTGAAGCGTGCCATATACTCAAAACCTCTTACTCAGAGGCCTCACGGACTACAAACGACCACCATGGATTTTGGGAATCGTTAGGTGATGCGCGCGGGGAGGACGTGAGGCAGGAATCCCTCCCCCGCATCGAAGAATGACCAGCCAAACCGGTCCGCGGCTGGACGTGCAGGCGGCGGTTTTGCGCGCGGCGGGGGCAATATGGTGACACGAAAGGCATTCGTGCGACTTCTCTTCAGGCGCGCGCCACATTTGCGATGACGCGCGGAAAAGCCGCGACAAACCGCGCACGACGTTGTTTTGGTTTGCGTGAAAGGCAAAAATGCAGTCGGTGCGCGCGTTGCTGGGCGGATCATTGCGTGACGAAAACGCGCGCAAAAAGTGCTGGTGCACAAAAATGTCGTGATTGCCTCGCCGCGATCGGAGTTGGATGTGACGATTCTTTTAGACGTGACGATTCTTGGCGTGTGCAATGGCTGCCGAGAAATCAGGCGCTCCTGACGCGGCGCGAATCGCGTTTCTGCTTTGTCGGCGGCGCGCCGATGCGACGCGGCTTCGTGTCTGGAGGAAAAAGTCACGCCCTCGGTCGTCCCGCTTCTGACCTGTCAGCCTGCATTGCTCGAAATTCAATCGGTGGAGGCTGGAGTGCACGCGTGGGTTGGCCGCGCCAACTGATCTGGGTTGCCGCTGCGCAACGGATGTTGCGTGACCGCAACAGTGGCCGAACATTTGGTTAACGCTGCCGTCCAACTCTTGCCTGCGCCGCTATTTAGCCACACCCCTGCATGAAACCATTTCTTTCAGCTGATTTGGCCTCGCGGCCGGCAAAGGCGACGGGAAATTGCTCCCGAGACCCGATCAAGGAAATGGCTGGGAAGACAGGTTCCACGGATGGACGCCAAGACCGACATCAAGAAGAGGTTGCCGAGCCGTCACGTGACGGAAGGGCCGGAGCGCGCCCCGCATCGGTCGTACCTCTACGCGATGGGGTTGACCACCCAGCAGATCCACCAGCCCTTCGTCGGCGTCGCATCCTGCTGGAACGAGGCCGCGCCCTGCAACATTTCGCTGATGCGCCAGGCGCAGGCGGTCAAGAAGGGCGTGGCGTCTGCCGGCGGCACCCCGCGCGAATTCTGCACCATCACCGTCACCGACGGCATCGCCATGGGCCATGACGGCATGCGCTCCTCGCTGCCTTCGAGAGAATGCATCGCCGATTCGGTCGAGCTGACCGTCCGTGGCCATGCCTATGACGCCCTTGTCGGCCTTGCCGGCTGCGACAAGTCGCTGCCGGGCATGATGATGGCCATGGTTCGGCTCAACGTGCCCTCGATCTTCATTTATGGCGGCTCCATCCTGCCGGGTAATTTCCGTGGTCAGCAAGTCACGGTGCAGGACATGTTCGAGGCTGTCGGCAAGCACTCGGTCGGCGAAATGTCGGACGCCGATCTCGACGAAATCGAGCGGGTGGCCTGCCCGTCGGCGGGCGCGTGCGGTGCACAATTCACCGCCAACACGATGGCGACGGTGTCCGAAGCGATCGGGCTGGCTTTGCCATATTCGGCCGGCGCACCGGCGCCTTACGAAATCCGCGACGCGTTTTGCTCCGCCGCCGGCGAGAAGGTTGTGGAGCTGATCGCAGCCAACATCCGGCCGCGGGATATCGTCACCCGCCGTTCGCTGGAGAACGCCGCCGCCGTCGTTGCCGCCTCCGGCGGCTCGACCAATGCTGCGCTGCATCTGCCGGCCATTGCCCATGAGTGCGGCATTAAGTTTGACTTATTCGACGTGGCTGAAATCTTCAAAAAGACACCATATGTCGCGGATTTGAAGCCAGGGGGCCGTTATGTTGCCAAAGACATGTTTGAGGTTGGTGGCATACCGCTTCTGATGAAGACGCTGCTCGACAACGGCCATTTGCACGGAGATTGCCTCACCGTCACGGGTCGCACGATCGCCGAAAACCTCAAGAGCGTGAAATGGAATCCGCACCAGGATGTGGTGCGGTCCGCCGACAACCCGATCACCGTCACGGGAGGGGTTGTCGGGTTGAAGGGTAATCTCGCTCCGGAGGGTGCGATCGTGAAGGTCGCGGGCATGTCGAAGTTGAAATTTACCGGTCCTGCCCGCTGCTTCGACCGGGAAGAAGACGCGTTCGAGTCGGTCCAGAAACGGACCTACAAGGAGGGCGAGGTCATCGTGATCCGCTACGAGGGGCCACGCGGCGGTCCAGGGATGCGGGAGATGCTCTCGACCACGGCGGCGCTGACCGGGCAGGGGATGGGCGGCAAGGTCGCCCTGATTACCGACGGCCGGTTCTCCGGCGCCACCCGCGGGTTCTGCATCGGCCATGTCGGGCCGGAGGCGGCGGTGGGCGGTCCGATCGCGCTGTTGCAGAATGGTGACATTATCGAGATCGATGCTGAGGCCGGTATTCTTAACGTCAAATTGACCGATACCGAACTTGCCGATCGTAAAACCAAATGGGCGCCCCGACAGACTAACCACACGTCGGGTGCGCTGTGGAAATATGCCCAACAGGTTGGGCCGGCGGTGGATGGGGCTGTCACTCATCCTGGCGGTGCGCACGAGAAGCAATGCTATGCGGACATCTAGGCGTATCATATTCGCGTTGATGCTGGGGGCCGCGCCTGTGGCCGCTCCCGGTTTCGCATTCGACGGCGCGCCGGTGAAGCCGGACGCGGCCATTCCGATGGTCAATCAGCCCTCCGCTGCGCAAGCGGTAACGGCGCAGGCGCTGAAGAAGGTGCCGCCGGCGTCGTCCACGACCGCGACGGCGGTTGCCGCGCCCTCGCTGAATTCGCTGCAATACGCCGCCGAGGGAGGCCATCCCGTCGCGCAGTGGAAGCTTGGCCGGATGTATGCCGATGGCGATGGCGTGATCCAGGACGACCTGCGCGCCTTCGAATATTTCAGCCGCATCGCCAACGCGCACGCCGAGGACAGCCCGTCGGCGCCGCAGGCGACGATCGTGGCCAACGCCTTCGTGGCGCTGGGACGCTACTATCTCAACGGCATCCCGAACTCGAAGATCAAGGCGGACACCGACCGCGCCCGGGAGATGTTCTCCTACGCCGCGTCCTATTTCGGCAACGCCGACGCGCAGTACGACTTGGCGCGGCTCTACCTGAAGACGCCGGACGCCTCGCGGGATGATTTCCGCTATGGCGCGCGCTGGCTCGGTCTGGCGGCCCAGAAGGGCCAGCATCAGGCGCAGGCCATGCTCGGCCAGATGCTGTTCAACGGCGACCGCCTGCCGCGGCAGGCCGCCCGCGGCCTGATGTGGCTGACCCTGGCCCGCGACAACGCCGCCCCCGACGAGACCTGGATCCGCGAAAGCTACAACCGCGCTTTCACCAAGGCCTCCGACGAGGACCGCGCCACCGCGCTGCAGATGCTCGAGCACTGGGTGCAGGGCAAGCGGGACTGAGGCGCCGAAGGGTGTCTTGGCTCCGTAGCCCGGGCGAGCGGAGCGACCCCGGGACGGTTTCCCCGCATGTCGCTGCG
>CADEDX010000188.1 GCA_902826195.1 uncultured Bradyrhizobium sp.
GCCGACGGCCAGGGCGAACAGAATCGCGAGATCAAGAAGCTGCTGGAGCGGATCGCCAAGCAGCCCGAGAAGAGCTGAAACGTAACCTTCGTGTCCCGGACGCGATAGTGGAGACGACCAATGGCCCTCGCCCGTGCACGCCGTAACGAATCCGGCTTCAACTACTGGCCGGGATTCGTCGACGCGCTGTCGACGCTGGTGCTTTCGATCGTGTTCCTGCTGTCGGTGTTCCTGGTGGTGCAGTTCTTCCTGTCGCAGGAGGTCACCGGCAAGGACAAGGCGCTGGAACAGCTCAACGCCAAGATCGCGCAGCTCAACGACCTGCTGTCGCTGGAAAAGCTCGGCAAGATCGCGCTCGACGACCAGGTCGGGCAGCTGCGCGCCGGCCTCGCCGCTGCCGAAGGCGAACGCGACCGCATCAAGGGACTTTACGAGGGGCTGGCAGGCGCCGGCGGCGACGCCCAGGGCCGCACCAACGAACTCAACAAGGCGCTAGAATCCGAAAAGACCGTGAGCTCGCGTGCGCTCGCGCAGATCGAGGTGCTGAACCAGCAGATCAGCGCGCTGCGCCGCCAGCTCGCCGCACTCGAAGAGGCGCTGGAAGCTTCCGAAAAACGCGACAAGGAATCGCAGGGGCGGATCGCCGATCTCGGCTCGCGCCTGAACGTCGCGCTGGCGCAGCGCGTCCAGGAATTGTCACGCTACCGTTCGGAATTCTTCGGCCGCCTGCGCGCCATTCTCGGTAACCGACCCGATATCCGCGTCGTCGGCGACCGTTTTGTGTTTCAGTCGGAAGTGTTTTTCGACAGCGGCCAGGCGTTGCTGCTGCCCGAAGGCCGCGCCGAACTGGACAAGCTCGCTACCGCCTTGACCGATCTCGACAAGCAGATTCCGAGCGAGATCGGCTGGGTGCTGCGCGTCGACGGCCACACCGACATGCGCCCGATCAACTCGCCGCTGTTCAAGTCGAACTGGGAATTGTCGTCGGCCCGCGCCATCTCCGTGGTGCAATATCTGGTTTCCCTCGGCGTTCCCGCGCAGCGCCTGGTCGCCGCCGGCTTTGCCGAATTCCAGCCGCTCGACCCGGCCCCGAACGAAGACGCTTACAGGCGCAACCGCCGCATCGAGCTGAAGCTGACGGAGAAGTAGCGGCTGCGGATTTCACACTGCGCGCGCCCTGTCTCAGAAGACAGTGATCGTCATCACGGGCCCGCCGGGCACAGCAGCGTAAACTGGCTGCGAGACCCAAACGCGGAGACGAAAAATGACGCGGTCCGAACTGGCCAAGGGCTCCGCGACGTTTTTGGTGGTGATCGTCGCCGGATTTCTGTCAGAGAGCTATCTCGATCGGCATTTCGTCGCCGAGACTGATAAGAAAGCTGCATCGACCGAGAGCACAGAACCGTCGTCCGCGGCATGTGTCGGCAAGGATGGCTCGTGGAAAAACTGGTCGTGGTCGAACGTGCCTATCCTGTCGCCGAAATGCCGCGCGGACCACTAGCCCATCATATGCGCCGAAACAGAACG
Organism: uncultured Bradyrhizobium sp.; assembly: GCA_902826195.1. Lineage (GTDB taxonomy): Bacteria > Pseudomonadota > Alphaproteobacteria > Rhizobiales > Xanthobacteraceae > Bradyrhizobium. The sequence continues at coordinate 1,528 of CADEDX010000188.1, forward strand.
CCGACGACAAGCACGACATAGGCAATCGCCAACACGTCAAAAACCCGCGCCGAGCTGATGATCGGGACGGAAACGTGGGCATACCGGATCAGAAGCGCGATCAGCGCCAGCACCAGTGAAATCACAAATATCACGAGCGACGGCGGCGTAAGCGCGAAACCTCCGCGACGGTAAGGCATGCCCCTCTCCTGTTCGATCGAACCAGATGAATGTCGGGGCTACAACAGGGATACGCCGTTCTGGTTCCCGCCTATTTACCCGCGCTCGAACTGCAGCCGGGCCAGCCGTGCGTACAACCCGTTCGCGGCAACCAGCTCCGCATGCGTACCCTGTTCGACGATCCTGCCCTGCTCCATCACCAGGATGCGATCGCAGGACAGCACGGTGGCAAGGCGGTGGGCGATCACCAGCGTGGTGCGGTGGCGCATCAGCTCTTCGAGCGCGGTCTGCACCAGCGTCTCGCTTTCGGCATCGAGCGCGGAGGTCGCTTCATCGAGCAGCAACAACGGCGCGTCGCGCAGGATCGCGCGCGCGATCGCGATGCGCTGGCGCTGGCCGCCCGAAAGCGTTACGCCGCGCTCGCCGAGTTGCGCTTCGAAGCCGCCCGGCAGGCGGCGCAGGAATTCGCTGGCATGAGCAAGATCGGCGGCGCGCTCGACCTCGGCATCGCTGGCGTCCGGCCGGCCGAAGCGGATGTTTTCGCGCGCTGACGCGGCGAACACCACCGTGTCCTGCGGCACCAGCGCGATGCGCGAACGCACATCGACCGGATCGGCCGATCTGACCGGCACGCCGTCGAGCGAAATTGTGCCCCGCGCCGGATCGTAGAAGCGCAGCAAGAGGTGAAACAGCGTGCTCTTGCCGGCGCCCGACGGACCGACGATCGCAACCTTTTCGCCGGCCCTGACCGTCAGCGAGACGTTGTCGATCGCCATCACGTCCGGCCGCGTCGGATAGGCGAAGCTGACCTTCTCAAAGCCGACATCGCCGCGCGCCGGCTGCGGCAGCGCCGCCGGCTGCGGCGGCGCCGTGATCTGCGATTTCACGCGCAAAATCTCGAACAGCCGTTCGGCGGCCCCGGAGGCGGCCGAGACTTCGCCCCAGACCTCGCTGAGCTGACCGAGAGCGGATGCTGCAAACGCCGCATACAGCACGAACTGGCCGAGGCGGCCCGGCGTGATCTGCCCGGTCAGCACGTCGTGCGAGCCGACCCAGAGGATCGCCACGACGCTGGAGAACACGATGAAGATGATGATCAGCGTCAGCACCGCGCGCGCCTTCGTCGAGCTGCGCGCCGCCTCATAGGCCTGTTCGACTTCGCCGCCGAAGCGGGCCATCGCCATTCGCTCGCTGGTAAAGGCCTGCACGGTCCTGATCGCACCGATCAGTTCGGAAGCATAGGCGCTGGCGTCCGCCAGCGTATCCTGCGCGTTGCGCGACAGCCGCCGCACCCAGCGCCCGAACGCGACCAGGGGGAGCACGATCAGCGGGATCGCCAGCAGCACAAAGCCGGACAGTTTCGGGCTGGTGATCACCATCATGGCGGTGGCGCCGATGAACAGCATCATGTTGCGCAGCGCGATCGACACCGAGGCGCCGACCGCCGATTTGATCTGGGTGGTGTCGGCGGTCAGCCGCGACACCAGTTCGCCCGAGCGCGCGGAATCGAAGAAGGCGGGCGACAGCGAAACCAGATGCGCGAACACATCGCGCCTGAGGTCGGCGACGATGCGCTCGCCGATCGTCATGACGAGGTAGTAGCGCGACGCGCTGGCCACAGCCAGCACCGCGACGATGCCGATCATGACGCTGAAATAGCTGTTGATCAGCGCGATGCCTTCGGGGCTGAAGCCGAAATCGATCATGCGCCGGGCCGCGATCGGCACCACCAGCGTGGTGATCGCGGCGACCGTCAGCGAGATGAAGGCGAGCATCGCGCGGCCACGATACCGCGCGACGTAAGGCGCCAGCGCCAGTAGCGGACGCAGTTTGGCGCCCGTCTTGGCCGGCGACTGTGTAAGCTGGCCCTCGATGAAGGCCTCTTCCTCGAGCAAGGCGTCGCGCCGCGCGGGCGCGGGTTTGACGTCTTCAAGCTGTTCCGCTGCGCTCATAAAAATCCGACCGGTTATGCCGTCCCCAGATAGGCCCCGCGGACGGCGCTGGCAAATCCGGGAGATTCCCAATCAGGGCTGATACGTAGCTTGTTTTGGCGGGCGGCTTACGTTATAGAGCCGCCAAATCCCGTATCCCCTGACGATTGCGATGGGCGCCGGCGCGCCGAAGGATGTGCCATGAAAGCCGAAATTCACCCGAATTATCATATGATTACGGTCGTAATGACCGACGGGACCGAGTATCAGACCCGCTCCACCTGGGGCAAGGAAGGCGACAAGCTGAACCTCGATATCGACCCCAAATCGCACCCGGCCTGGACTGGCGGCTCACAGCAGCTGCTCGACCGCGGCGGCCGCGTGTCGCGCTTCCAGAAGAAGTTTTCGGGTTTTCTCAAGAAGGACTGAGGCCACCCGGCCTGGTTCTTCGAGCCAGAATGCAAAACGCCCCGGTAAACCGGGGCGTTTTTTGTTTGGTCACAGCCTACTGCTCGAAGGCCGCCTTCAGGCGATTGAGCTGCGGCACCAGCGGATTGCCGATCGGGGCCCGTTCGGCTGGCGGCGTGTGGATCGTGGCGTCGAGCCGGCGGACCTTGGTCTGCAGGCTCATCGAGCGCGCGATCAGGTCCTGCAATTGCTGCGGCAATTTCGCGATCATGTCCTCGGCGCCGGGATCGGCAGCGGTGAGCTTGACCTTGGTCTTTTCCCGGTTGGCCTGGGTCAGCGTCATCTCGCCTTCCTTGACCGCGCGGTGCAGCAGCAGCCAGGACGCGAGCTGCATCAGGCGGGTGGTCAGGCGCATGCTTTCGGTGGCGTAGGTCAGGCTGACGGAGCGCTCCAGCGCCTTGGCCTCGGTGCGGCCGTCGCCATCGAGATAGGCGGCGGTCTCCTCGACCAGGTCCATGCCTTCCCGGAACAGGGTTCCGAATGCCGCCGAATTGGTGAGCCGCTCGCTGAACTGAACGAGCGCGGATTCGCTTTGCGAACGGTCCGCCATGGTAAAACGCCCTCACGCCACTATTTGCCCCGCCGGCTGTAAACCCCACCGGCTTATGATGAACAAATCATTGCGCTTGTGTCGGCGAGAGTCCAGCGGCAACCGGATTTATGGTTTCCGGCGGATGGGGGCACTAAAATAGCCACGCTGGACGCAAAAAAAGAGCCGCCGTTTCCGGCGGCTTTTGAAGTTGATAACAGGGAGGCGTCAAACAGAGTGGACAGGAGCCACTCGGTGTCCAAACGAGGACAATCCAAGTCATAAAAGGGAAAGCTTAATCCTTCGTAAATTTGCAGATTTCTTCAGGGATTATTTGCCATGTCGGCCAGTGGCCGAGTTTTGCAATTGACCCTCTCGCCTTCCCCGCGAACGCGGGGATCCATAGATACCGGCGGTGATGATTGAGAGAAAAGTCGGCCAGTGACCTGCCACAAGATGGCGTTTTCCGGGACGACATGATGAGAAAGTGCGTTCTGGAATTCTACGTCTTGAAAAAACTGTTCGCCGCATCCATTGACGCGCGCTTCTTGGTGACGGCCTGCTGCAGCCGTTCGATTTCAGAGTTCATCAGCGAGATGCGCTCGGTCAATTCCTCGACCGACAGCAGCGACAGGTCCTGGCCGATCTCGTGGCTGATTTTCTTGCGCGGCTTGTCGTCATCCTCGATCGCCATGCGTTTCTCCTTGATCTGGGCGGTTCCCGAAGCGGTTGCCAGCCGGAGCCGGGCTGGCTAATCAGGGGCTGCCTCCCTTTCTTCCGCATTTCGCAAGGACAAATCATGGAAAAGCTGCCCGCGCAAATGACCGTCGTCGGCATCAGCAAGCCCGGTGGCCCCGAGGTGCTGTTGCCCGAGACCCGCAGCGTACCGACGCCCGGTCCGGGCGAAATCCTGGTCAAGGTGATGGCCGCCGGCGTCAACCGTCCCGACGTCGCGCAGCGCTCCGGCGCCTACCCGCCGCCGCCCGGCGCCAGCGACCTGCCGGGCCTTGAAATCGCGGGCGAAGTGGTTGCGCTCGGCGAAGGCGCCAAGAAGCACAAGCTCGGCGACAAGGTCATGTCGCTCGTGGCCGGCGGCGGCTACGCCCAATATTGCATTGCGCAAGACGCGCAGGCGATGGCGGTACCCTCCTCGCTCTCGATCCAGGAAGCCGGCGCGATCCCGGAAACGCTGATGACGGTCTGGCACAATGTGTTCGAGCGCGGCGCGCTGAAGCCGGGCGAGACATTGCTGATCCACGGCGGCTCATCCGGCATCGGCACCATGGCGATCCAGCTTGCCAAGGCGTTTGGCTCGAAAGTGATCGTGACCGTCGGCTCGCAGGACAAGATCGATGCCTGCCTCAAGCTCGGCGCCGATCGCGCCATCAACTACAAGACCGAGGACTTCGTCGCCGTCGTCAAGGCGGAGACCGACAATGCGGGCGCCAATCTGATCCTCGACATGGTTGCCGGCGACTATGTCGATCGCAATTATGATGCTGCCTCGGTCGACGGCCGGATCGTGCAGATCGCAACCCTCAACGGCCCCAAGGTCACGGTCAACATCGCCAAGGTGATGGTGAAGCGGCTGACCCACACCGGTTCCACGCTGCGCCCCCGTACGAATGCGGATAAGGCGGCGATGGTGGCGGCCATCGAAGCCAAGGTGATGCCACTTTTGCGCGAAGGGCGGGTCAAACCGCTGATGGACAGCTCATTCCCGCTGGAAAAGGCCGCTGATGCGCACCGACGGATGGAGACCAGCGCACATATTGGCAAAATTGTGTTGGTGGTCTAGCCAATCGCAAGTGGAGTCAAGGCGGAAAGCCTTTGATTCGCTTCGCTTTCATGTCATTTATCGCGGCTACGCCGAACCGTTCGCGGGGCCGGCAGAATCGTTGGTCGCGGAGTACTGACATTGCGTCTGATCAGGTGCCTTGCGCGGGTTGCGCTGGGCCTCATGATTGTTGCGGTCGCGCCAGCGGCGCACGCCATTGACGCAGTCAGCGTCCGCGGTGACGCGCCTGCCATCGACCTTACCGCCGTCCTCGACCACCAGCGCAGCGAGACCGACCGCATCCAGGTTTCGACTGCGCCGGGAACCGACGGCATCGTTCGCCGCATCGAGGTCCGCGCCCGCGAGGGCGGGCAGAACTGGGTGGTGTTCGCGCTCGCCAACAACACCGATGACCAGCTCGACCGCCTGATCGTCGCCCCGCACTATCGCATCGTGTCATCAGGCCTGCTGTGGCCCGACCTCGGCCTGTCGCGCATCGCCACCATCACGCCGTCGGTCGGCGATCGTCCCGAGCGGCAGGAAAGCGCCACCGCCGACATCTTCCGCATCACGCTTGATCCCGGCGCCGTCGTCACCTTTGTCGCCGAACTGCGCACCGACAAGCTGCCGCAGCTCTATCTATGGGAACCCGACGCCTACAAGGACAAGGTCAACTCGTTCACGCTCTACCAGGGCATCGTGATCGGCATCTCCGGCCTCCTGGCACTGGTGCTGACCATCCTGTTCGTGGTGAAGGGCAGCATCATGTTCCCGGCTGCTGCCGCGCTGGCGTGGGCGGTGCTGGTCTATATCGGCGTCGATTTCGGCTTCTGGGGCAAGGTCCTCGACATGTCGAACAACGCCGAGCGCGTCTGGCGCGCGGCCGGCGAAGCCATCCTGTCGGCGACGCTACTGGTGTTCGTGTTCGCCTACCTCAACCTCAGCCGCTGGCATGTGCGCTATTCCCACATCACGATCGGCTGGCTCGCCTTCCTCGGCTCGCTGGTGGGGCTGGCGTTGTTCGATCCCGCGGTCGCTTCCGGCATTGCGCGCATCTCGCTGGTGCTGATCGCATTCGCAGGATTTGCGCTGATCGTCTATCTGTCGACGCATGGCTTCGACCGCGCGGTGCTGCTTATCCCGACCTGGTTCCTGCTGGTGGTCTGGGTGATTGCGGCCGGCATGACGGTGGCGGGCTCCGTCACCAACGACATCGTCGGCCCGGCGCTGCTCGGCGGCCTCGTGCTGATCGTGATGTTGATCGGATTCACGGTGATGCAGCATGCGTTCGCGGGCGGCGGCGCGACCACCGGCATCGTCTCCGACGTCGAGCGCCGCGCGCTGGCGCTGACCGGCTCCGGCGACCTGATCTGGGACTGGGACGTTTCCGCCGACAAGGTGTTCACCAGCCCGGAGACCGAGAGCCTGCTCGGGCTCAAACGCGGAACGCTGGAAGGCCCGGCGGCGAAATGGCTCGAAGTGCTGCATCCGCTGGATCAGGACCGCTTCCGCGCCGCGCTCGACAGCGTGCTCGACCAGCGCCGCGGCCGTCTGGTGCAGGATTTCCGCCTGCGTACGCCCGACGGCCATTTCATGTGGTTCGCGCTGAAGGCCCGCCCGGTGGTCGGCTCAGACGGAGAAGTCTCGCGCGTCGTCGGCACGCTCACCGACGTCACCGAGATCAAGAACGCCGAGGAGCGCATGCTGCATGACAGCGTGCACGACAACCTCACCGGCCTGCCGAACCGCCGGTTGTTCATGGACCGCCTTGGCGCGGTAGCCAATTTCGCCAAGAGCATGCCAACGCTGCGGCCGACGCTGATGGTGATCGACCTCGATCGTTTCAAGCAGGTCAACGATTCCGTCGGCATCGCGGTCGGCGACTCGATCCTGCTGACGCTGGCGCGTCGCCTGACTCGCATCCTGAAACCACAGGACACGCTGGCGCGGCTCGCCGGCGACCAGTTCGGCCTGATCCTGTTGTCGGAGCAGGATCCGGCGCGCATCACCGCCTTTGCCGAAACCATCCGCAAGACCATCCGCGCCCCGATCGCCTTCAACGACCGGGAAATATTCCTGACCGCTTCGATCGGGCTGGCGCTGTCGGATCCCCAAGTTCAGCTAACCGACGAGATCATCAAGGACGCCGAGCTTGCGATGTATCATTCCAAGCGGATCGGCGGCGATCGCATCGACGTCTACAAGCCCGCGATGCGCGCGCGCAAGACCGACCGCCTGACGCTGGAAAGCGACCTGCGCCGCGCCATCGAGCGGCAGGAGATCACCATCCTTTACCAGCCGATCGTGCGGCTGGAAGACCGCTCGATCGCCGGCTTCGAGGCGCTGGCGCGCTGGGACCATCCCAAGCTCGGACGCATGTCGCCGTCGGAATTCATCTCAATCGCCGAGGAAATCGGCCTGATCATCGACCTCGGTATGTTCGTGCTCGACCAGACCGCGCGGCAGCTTTCGGTGTGGCAACGCGCGATGCGCTCGCGCGAGCCGATCTTCGCCTCCGTCAACGTCTCCTCGCGGCAATTGCTGCGCCACGACCTGATCCACGACATCCGCACCGTGCTGTCGCGCTCGTCGGTCGCGCGCGGGACACTCAAGCTCGAATTGACGGAATCGCTGGTCATGGAGAACCCGGAGCACGCCGCGCAGATGCTCGCGAGGATCCGCGAGCTCGGCACCGGCCTGTCGCTCGACGATTTCGGAACCGGCCATTCCTCACTGGCCTATCTGCAGCGCTTCCCGTTCGACACCATCAAGATCGACCAGTCGTTCGTGCGCACCACCAGCCGCGGCACCCGTCCCGTAATCCTGAAATCGATCATCGCGCTCGCCCACGACCTCGGCATGGACGTGGTGGCGGAAGGCGCCGAGACGGATTCGGATGCGGTCGAGCTCTATCAACTCGGCTGCGAATACGCGCAGGGCTTTGCCTTCGGCGAACCGATGGACGCAGACGCGGCAATGCGGCTGTTGACGGAAGAACGGCTGGAAGCGGCGAGCTGATTTCTCTTGTCGTCCCGGGCTTGACCCGGGACCCATAACGTATTGTCTCTGGCGTTGGTCGTTGTCTTCCTTTGTAACAATGTGGGCCGCAGCGTATCGGTCCCGGGTCAAGCCCGGGACGACGATCTATCTCACCGCTTCACCGGCATCCTCTTGAACTTCACGCTTTTCCCATCCGCCTGCCTTGTCGCGATGTAGCCGGCCTCCAGACAGGCCTCGCGCTGCGGCATCTTCTCCTGCGGGCTGCGCTCGGTTTCCCACCAGGACGCGCGCTGCGCGGCGCGCGGCAGCGCCGCGTCGAGGATTTCCTCGATCTGTTCGAAGCTCAGCACGAATTCGGGAAGTTTCTGCTTTTTCAGATAATCCCGCAGCAGGTCGTAGTCGTTCACCCTTGTCTCCAATGGCGATTTGCAAAAAACCGTCGCTCCCGGCAACCAAGCGTTAACTGATTATCGTATCGCTGTCCCCGTTTAGGACCGCAACAACGTATCCGGGTACATACGGTGTTTCTTGGAGCGGTCGATGCTATTCGGGCGGCACAGCTATGGAGCCACGAAGGGGTGGTTCAGGAAAGACTCCGGCCGCCGACCCTGGCGATTGTCCGCGAAGCTGCTGATTGCGTCGTCGATCGCCACCGTGATCGGCTTCACCGCGATCTGCATCAGCGTCATGCTCGACATGCGCCGCGGCGAGGAAGAACTCGCGCGCCAGACCCTGCAAAATCTCGCTTCCGGCATCGATGCCGACATCAGCCGCAACATCGAACTGTACGACCTTTCGCTGCGCGCCGTCACCAGCAATCTGGTGATGCCGGAGATCAGGGGCGTCAGCAAGGAAATCCAGCACCTGATCCTGTTCGACCATGCCGCCACCGCCCGGCATTTCGGCGCGATCCAGGTATTCGACGCGCAGGGCCGACTGACACACGATGCGGCGACGCTTGATCCGCCGCCGGAGAATCGGGCGGACGAGGAATACTTCCAGGTTCATCGCGGCGGCCCCGACCTGGGACTGTATGTGAGCCGTCCGATAGTGCGCCGCGGCGCCTATTCCATCGTGCTCAGCCGGCGCATCACCGATGCCGATGGCGGCTTCCTCGGAGTCGTCGTGGGCTCGATCCGCTTCAGCTATTTTCGCGACCTGTTCGGCCGTCTCAATCTCGCCCCCGGCGATACGATCACGGTGCTGCGCAGCGACCGTATGATCATCATGCGGACGCCGTTCGACCTCGAGATCATCGGAAAGAATCTGGCCGAGCAGCCGAGTTGGCGCGCGGAGAATCTCAAGGCAGGCGCGACCTATGCCGGCGTCGGCCCGGTTGATCCGACGCCGCGGCTTTATGTCAGAAGCGGCGGCACGAGCTTGTTCTTCGTGGTGGTCGGAAAACCTCTTGCGAGCATCCTGAACCTCTGGCACCGGGAAGTGCTGCGGATTGGAACGATCATGCTGGTGCTGATCCTGTTCGTGGTGGGCACCACACTGTCCCTGGCCCGCGAGATCGGCCGCCGCGCCGAGGCCGAGGACAAGCTGGAAGAGCTGGCGACGACCGATGCGCTCACCGGCCTGAGAAACCGGCGCAGATTCGACTCTGAAATCGATATGGAATGGCGGCGGGCGGTGCGCAGCGAGACTCCGGTCGCCGTGCTGATGATCGATGCCGATCGCTTCAAGGCCTA
>CADEDX010000189.1 GCA_902826195.1 uncultured Bradyrhizobium sp.
CTGTCGAGGGCCGAGATCGACCGGATCATGGGCTCGTGTGTCGGCGGCGAGTAAGGGGAGCACTGGCGTCCGGCAATCGCATGCCAAACGCCAGTGCGATAGCTTACTTCTTGTAGGCGGCGACCACGGCTTCACCGTCGGCGCCGGCCTTCTTGAGCCAATCCGCGGTCAGCTGCTCGCCGACTTTCTCCAGTCCCGTCTTCAGTGCCGCAGGCGGCGGTAGCACCTGCATCTTGTTGGCCTGAAGCTGGTCGAGATACCACTTCGCCTTTTCTTCCGCGAGCTTCCAGCCGCGTTCCTCGGCGACTGCCGCCGCCTTGAGGATCGCCTCCTGGGTCGGCTTGTCGAGGGCGTCGAACGCCGCCTTGTTGACGAAGGTGACGTTCTTCGGAATCCAGGCCTGCGTATCGTAGAAGTGCGTCATGCTCTCCCAGGCCTTGCTGTCGTAGCCGGTCGAGCCCGAGGTCATGAACGCGTTGACGACCCCGGTGGCAAGCGCCTGCGGCAGTTCCGCCGCCTGGATGGTGACGGGCTGAGCGCCAACCAGTTCGGCGATGCGCGACGTGCCGACATTGTAGGCGCGCCACTTCAGGCCCTTCATGTCTTCAAGGGTGTTGATGTCCTTCTTGGCGTAGATACCTTGCGGTCCCCACGGTACCGCGAACAGTAGCATCAGGCCCTGCGATGCGAGTTTCTTCTCGACCGCAGGCTTCGACGCCAGCCACAGCTTCTTGGCTGACGGATAGCTGGTCGCGAGGAAAGGCACGACGTCGATGCCGAACATCGGGTCTTCGTTCTCGTGCAGCGAGATCAGGACCTCGCCCGCCTGCGCCTGTCCGGTGGCGACCGCACGCTTGATTTCCGGCGCCTTGAACAGGGAGGCGGCAGCATGCACGGTGATCTGCAGCTTGCCGCCGGTGGCGTCGCCGACGTCCTTGGCAAATGCGAGCAGGTTCACCGAATGCGGATTGTCCGCCGGGTACGCCGCCGGAAGATTCCATTTGGTCTGCGCCGCTGCCGGAACGACGGACGCGGGAGCGGCAAGCGCCGCAGCGAAGGCGGCCATTGCAAACGTCTTAACGAGCCTGAACATCAAAATACCTTTCTCTAGCCGGGAAACGCCATCTGCGGCAGCACCATCACGATAGCAGGAAAGACCGTGATGATGGCAACCGCCAGAACGAGTAAGAAGAAGAACGGCAAGGCGGCCTTGGCGACCGTATTGGAATCCTTGCCGCTCATGGTCTGCAGCACGAACAGGTTGAACCCGACGGGCGGGGAGACTTCCGCCATCTCCACGACCAGCACCAGGAAGATGCCGAACCAGACCAGATCAAAGCCGGCGCTCTTCACCATCGGGATTACGATGGCGGTGGTCAGCACGATCATGGAGATGCCGTCGAGCGCCGTGCCGAGCACGATGTACATGACGGTTAACGCGGCGATCAGCGCGTAGGGGCTGAGCTGCAGGCCGTTCACCCAGTTGGCGAGCGCCAGCGGAATTCCGGTATAGGCCATCGACGTGCCCATGTAGGAAGCGCCGGCAAGGATCAACAGGATCATGCAGTTGACCCTGGTGGCGCCCATCACGCTCGCCCAAAACGATTCCCAGCTCAGCGACCCCTGCCACCATGCGATCGCCAGCGAGCCGAGCACGCCCCAGGCCGCGCATTCCGTCGCCGTCGCCCAGCCCATCAGCAGCGACAGGAAGACGAAGATGATCAACAGCAGGCAGGGAATGAGATTGAGCGATTCCGAGATGCGCTGGCGCAGGCTCATCGATGGTTCGGCCGGCGGCGTGCGTCCTGGATGGGCTAGCGACCAGATCGCGATGTAGCCGGAATAGAGCACCATCACCAACAGCCCCGGCAGGAATCCGGCGAGGAAAACCTGAATGATGGAGACGTTGGCCTGCACGGCGTAGACCACCATGGTGATCGACGGCGGAATCAGAATGCCGAGCGTGCCGGCGCCGGCCAGCGAGCCGAGGCTCAGATCTTCGTCGTAACCGCGCTTCTTCAATTCAGGCAGGGCGATCTTGGCGACGGTGGCGCAGGTCGCGGCCGACGATCCCGACACCGAGCCGAACACGCCGCAGGCGAGCACGTTGACGTGCATCAGCCGGCCTGGCAGCCAGTTCAGCCACGGCGCAAAGCCACGAAACATTTCCTCCGACAGCCGCGTGCGGAACAGGATCTCGCCCATCCAGATGAACAGCGGCAAGGCCGCCAGCGACCACGACGCGCTGTTGCCCCAGACCGTCGTCGCCAGCACGCTGCCCGCCGGAATGGCGCCGCCGGCGAACTGCATGCCGGCCCATCCCGTCGCCATCAGTGCGACGGCGATCCAGACACCGCCTCCGAGCAGCAGCGCCAGGAATCCGAGCAGGATCGCCGCGATGGAGAGCAGCTCCATGTCAGACTCCGCTCTGCATGGCGCGTTCGACGACTTCCTCGGCGCTCTGCGGCTTCGGCAATTCGTAGCGCGGCGGGTAGCCACGCAGGACATGAATCAGTTCGTCGACGAACGCGATGAACAGAATGACGAGCCCGCCGCTGTAGCCGAGCTGCGGGATCCACAGCGGCACCGCGATCACGCCCTGCGAAATGTCGAAGAACTTCCAGGACTGCCAGGTCATGACGGAAGCGTGCCAGGCGAAAAAGCCGATGAAGCCGACGCCGACGAGGAGGGCGGCGATCTCGACGTAATGACGGACGCGGTCGCTGAGGCGGTCGATCAGGAGGCCGACGCGGATCATCTCGCCATGCTTGAACGTATGCGCGAGCCCGAGAAAGGCGGTGGCCGCCATGCACCAGGAGATGAAATCATCGCCCGAAGGAATGTTGAGTCCGAGCGGACGGCCGCCCGACAGCAGCATCATCAGCACGAAGATCGCAATCAGGAAAAGGCCGGCGAGATAGCCAGAAAAAAGATAGAGCCGATCGAGCAACACGCGGATCATACTGGGTCGTTCTCCTTGCACGCCTCTCGCTTGCAATAGCGATGCCAACTTCGGTAACCGTCGGCCTCCAGAACGAGCCTGTCGATCCTGCCCACGGTGGTAAGCTGAACCGCAAAAATCAGGTCCCGGAAGCGGGCAGGGTTTCGGAATTGTCCCGGGCGGTCAAGGCGACACATTGTCGAACGCCGCGCCTATTGCTGCAGCGATGAGACGCTTGCGGCGATGTTGTCGGCGAGCGTCTTCACGAGCGGGACGTATCGCTGGACCACGTCCGTGCGGTCGAGCGCCGAGGTGAAATAGGTCATGCCGACCGTGGCGAGCACGCGTCTGTTGACGACGATCGGAACTGCGATCGTGCCGGACGAACGCGGCTCGACCATCGGATCGCGCTCGGCAAAGCCTTGCTTGCGGGTCGTAGCCAGCAACGCCAGCGCCCGCTTTCGATCGGTGGCGAGCTTGTCCTCGGTCTCCTGCGACCGCGCCAGCATGTCGAGCAGCATCGAACGCTCGCTCACGGGACAGAAGGCGAGGTAGGCGCGCCCCAGCGCCCGCCCGAGCAGGCTGAGATGCGTGTTGAGGGTGGCGTGAAAGGGCGAGACCGGGCTGTCGGGAATGGTGCTAAAACGGATGATGACAGAGCTTTCGTCGAGCACGGCGATGGCGATCGGCCAGTGATATTGCCGGGTGAAGGCGAGCGCCCACGGACGCGCGGCCTCCACCACCAGCGGATCGCCGTGAAAGCCGTTGCTCAGCGACTTGACCCGCGAGGCGACCGCGTAGCCGCCCTGCCGCGGGTCATTGGCGGCATAGCCCATCGCGCAGAGCGACTTCATCAGCCGCACCACCGTCGATTTCGGCAGGCCCGTGGCCCGGTGCAGGCGATCGATCGAAGTGACGCGGTGGCGATTGAGCTCCTCCAGCAGCAGCAGCGTGCGCGAGGCGGCTTCAACGGTGTCAGACTTGAGCGGCATGCAGTAAATTCCACCTGGTGGAACGTTAGGGAATAGCTATGGCCCTGGCGGCCGGTCTGCAATGGTTTTCGCCAAGCCCACGCCGGAGTCGGTTCTTCTTGAGGGACGGCGCCCGAGCAGGTGGCGGGGAGGAATAGCCGTGTCCGGGGATGCCGTCAGGCCGCATTTTTCGTCGTTCCGCCGTCGCTTCGCTGCGCGGCAAACCGTCGTTGGATCGTTCATCAAGACGCCCACGACGCATGCGACCGAGATCTTCGGCGCGCTCGGCTACGATTTCGTCGTGATCGACGAGGAGCATGCCCCGATCGATCGCGCGATGCGCCGATGGTGTCTGGGATGCATCTCCACTGGAATCTGAGCTGCTCAACCAGGCGGACCGACTTGTCGGCGGCAAGGATGCGGTGCTGATCATTGATGACACCTCACTGCCGAAGAAGGGCGAACGCTCGGTTGGTGTTGCAGCTCAATATGCGTCGGCTCTCGGCAAGACGGCAAATTGCCAAACGCTGGTGTCTTTGACGCTTGCGCGCGGCGAAGTGCCGGTGATGGTCGCGTTGCGTCTCTTTCTGCCTGACAGCTGGACAAGCAACGTGTTTCGTTTGAAGCGCGCTCGCGTGCCTGTTGAACACCAAGCACCAAGGTCCAAGCCGCAAATTGCTTTGGCCGAGATTGATCGCGCGATGGCAGCCAACGTGCGCTTTGGGTGTGTGCTGGCGTATGCAGGATACGGGCTCAGCGCGCCATTTCGACACGGGCTAGCGGAACGCGGGCTACTATGGGCCGTCGCATCCCGCGGCACCTTAAGGTGTATCCGGTCGATGTGAAGCTCGTTTGGCCGAATACCAAGGTTCGGGGCCGGCCAAGAAAGCACCACGTACCAGATGTCCTATCGATCGCGGCCGAACAAATGCTGGCCAGCGCCAGGTGGAAGACCGTGAGTTGGCGGAACGGGACGAAAGGTCGGCTGAAAGCCCGATTTGCTGCTGTCCGCGTCCGCATCGCCGACGGGCCTCCGCAGCGGATATGGGATAAGGGTCAGCAGCATCTTCCGGGCGACGAAGCCTGGCTCATTGGCGAGCAACGTGCCTCGGGGGAGAAGAAATACTATCTCGCCAACCTGCCTGCGTCGACGGATCTGCGTACACTAGCCGCCACCATCAAGGCACGATGGATTTGCGAGCAGGCGCATCAGCAGTTGAAAGAGGAGCTTGGACTTGATCACTTCGAGGGGCGATCATGGCAGGGGCTTCATCGCCACACTCTGATGACAATGATTGCCTACGCCTTCCTGCAACATCGTCGCCTCGCATACGCGGGGCGGAAAAAAAAGAATCAACGGGCCTCCGGCTTTGCGGCCCCAGTCGCTTCCGGCTATATTTCCCGGATATCCCTGGTTCCGTGAGGTCATGTGACTGCTCCCAATCCCGCTGCCGGAAAGCCGGTCGATCCCGCCTCCCTCGTCAACGTGCCGCAGCTGGTGACGGCCTATTTTGCGTTGAAGCCCGATCCGTCCGATTCCACCCAGCGCGTCGCCTTCGGGACTTCGGGGCACCGCGGGACGTCGCTGAAGAATTCGTTCAACGAAAACCACATCCTGGCGACGACGCAGGCGATTTGTGATTATCGCCGGGAGAAAGGACTGACCGGTCCGCTGTTCGTCGGCATCGATACCCATGCGCTTGCCGAGCCGGCGCTGGCCAGCGCGGTTGAAGTGTTTGCCGCCAACGGCGTCGACATCAGGATCGACGAGCGCGGCGGCTACACGCCGACCCCGGTCATCTCCCATGCGATTTTGAACTACAACAAGGGCCGAACCGGCGGTCTCGCCGATGGCGTCGTCATCACGCCGTCGCATAATCCGCCCGAGGATGGCGGCTATAAATACAATCCTCCGCATGGCGGTCCGGCCGATACCGACGTGACCGCTAAAGTCGAAAAGGCCGCGAATGCCTACATGGAAGCCGACATGAAGGGCGTTGCGCGGCTGCCGTATGCGCGTGCACGAAAAGCGGCCACGACGCATCTGCACGACTACATCCGTCCCTACGTCGCCGATCTCGGCAATATTGTCGACATGGCGCTGATCAAGTCTTCGGGCGTGAAGATCGGGATCGATCCGCTGGGTGGCGCCGCCATCCATTACTGGCCGCCGCTGATCGAGCATTACGGAATCGACGCGACCGTCGTGAACGCCGCCGTCGACCCCACTTTTCGTTTCATGACGGCGGACTGGGACGGCAAGATCCGGATGGATTGCTCGTCGCCGTTCGCGATGGCTAGCCTGATTGCGATGCGCGACCGTTTCGACGTCGCCTTTGCCAACGATACCGACGCTGACCGGCACGGCATTGTGACGCGGACCGGCGGCCTGATGAATCCGAATCATTTTCTGGCCGCAGCGATCGCCTATCTGTTCGAGCACCGGCCGCAATGGGGCAGCAATGCCGCGATCGGCAAAACCATCGTTTCCAGTTCGATCATCGACCGCGTCGCGCGTAAGCTGAACCGCAAGCTGGTCGAAACGCCGGTCGGCTTCAAATGGTTCGTCGAGGGGCTTGGCTCCGGTGCGTTCGGTTTTGCCGGCGAGGAAAGTGCCGGGGCGTCGTTCCTCAAGCGCGACGGCACGGTCTGGACGACCGACAAGGACGGGATGGTGATGGGACTGCTTGCCGCAGAAATCCTCGCCCGCACCGGCCGCGACCCAAGTCAGTCGTTCGCGACGCTGACGGCCGAACTCGGCGTGCCCCATTACGAACGAATCGACGTGCCGGCGACGCCGAAGCAGAAGAATGCGCTGAAAGCGCTCGGGCCGGAACAACTCGACATGCGCCAGCTCGCCGGCGAACCGGTCAGCGCGATCAGGACCAAGGCGCCGGGCAACGATCAATCTTTCGGCGGCATCAAGGTCGAGACCGGGGCGGGGTGGTTCGCCGCGCGGCCATCTGGCACCGAAGATGTCTACAAGATCTATGCCGAGAGTTTCCGCGACCAGGACCATCTGAAGATGATTCAGCAAGACGCGCAGCGCGCTATCGCAAAAGCCTTCTGATCCAATAACCAGCGCGGTGCGCGCGCAGACGGGAAAGAACGTTGCGGACATACCTGCCGTTGCCAATTGTGTCAGTTCGGCACAGTCCGGCCGGCTTGGTGTAGTCGCGCCTGGGACACCACCGGATTTGCGATCACGCTGAAATCACGAAGCTCCAAGCAGTGTCGACTCGGGAGTTAGCTGTCAGAATCCGTCCGCGAGCGGGCGGCCTGCAAGCTTTCGGCGAGGTTTACCCGGGGGAATAGAAGAAAATGAGTGCGGAATCGGTCGTCTACTATCTAAATCGCGTACCTGAAAGCGATCCGAATGACCAAACCGAATGGCTTTTGACGGCATTGGGGCAGTATACCGGCGCTGAACTGCGCGAACTGCTCTATGTCGCGGAAGAACCGGGATTCTTTGAGTTGATGCGTGGGCTGTTTGCGCTTCCGGACGAGAGTCGTGCTGTTCTGCAGCAATTTCTCGAAGCCGGCCGCCCGGCGACCATGAACGCAGCGGTCGATTCGAAGGGACGGCTGACGCTTGAGCACACCGAAGCGTCCGTGAAACAGCTTCCTGTGATCGCAAATTAGCGCTCTCCGCTCCTTCAGGTTGTGGTAAAGTTCCCACTCGAACAGTGGGAGCCGCCCATGGCGACAAGGAAATTTGGCGCGCTGGATGCGATGATAGGTGCCAAGATTCGCATGTTGCGGGTCGATCGCGGCATCAGCGAGACCGCTCTCGCGGCGCGAATCGGCGTTACTTTCCAGCAGTTGCAAAAATACGAGCAGGGCGCCGGCCGGGTTGGCGCCAGCCGGTTGGCGCGGATCGCAGCCGTGCTGGACGTATCGGTCGGCGAGTTTTTCGAATCTTCCCGGGCCGGACTTCCCGTCTCAAAGTCGCCGGTTCACCTGCTCGCCGAGCCGGGGGCCCGGCGGGTTCTCGAGGCCTATGCCCGAATGCCCAACCGTCGGCTTCGCGCTTACATCGCCAAGCTCGTTGAGATCGTCGCTAACCGAAGCCGCGGAGGCGAGGCCGCAGTTGCGCGTCTCGATACTGTCGATCTCGGTGAGCGGCATAAGCGGCCCTCGCGCGGATAGTCGTCCGGCGGAAGGCGAACGGCGATCGCACACCACCGCGGCGGAATTCCTCAGCCGGTTGCGCGAATCGCCAGCCGTTCCGCCGGCCTGTTGCCGGGAATGAACTCCCCGATCCAGTCACGGCGCGTCGCTTCGATGTGCCAGGACATTGCCTCGGCTGAATAAGGCGCCGGGTCGGGAATGTCCTTGCGAATCTCCTTGCCGTCGAGCCAGCCGCAACTATGCGAGTAGCGCGCCTTGCAGACGAGATGGATGTCGCCATGGTCCTGCATCAACACATAGCCATCGGCCGGAAAAAATGTACCGGCAAGCTCGATCGCACCCGGCAATTGGCGGACCAGCAGGAAAGTGCTGGTGCACTGCGATTCCGATTCGGAGACCAGCACGCCGACCAGACTATGGATCGGTGAAATTACCTGAGGTGCAACCGATGCGAGTGAATCCGTAATCGGCCCGGCCGTCGCGATTGACAGGTATTCGCCCTCCGGTCCCCAGCGGCACGCGATCAGCCATTCGCGGCTACGGCTGCGAATAAGTGTCGGCTTGGCATAGTCAGAGCGGGCAATATCTGCTGCCATGGCTATGACGAGGGCTTTCGCGAGCATAAGTTCCTCCAAGGCGAGAGCGGGCTGGCCTCTCGCGTCGAGTATGCTCGTCGAGTCGTGAGGTCATCGTGAGCGGCGGCGAAGATTCGATCCAGGAATTGTTTGCACGCGCGGCGGCGTTGCTTGTTGGCAACGGCGTGGATGCCGCCAGCGATCACGATGCCCGGCGTGTCTTGCAGGCGCTGGATTATGGTACGGAATCGGGCAGCCGGGCGGTGACGGAAACTGCGAATCATGTCCATCTGCTGATCGCAGCTTCCCGGTTTGCGCGGGTGTTCGAACTGACTTCACCGGATGCGCCCGGCCTGTTCAGCTTCGGTGCGCAATTCGAACCGTCGCTCGCCGATCCGATGCATGAGGGCAGCGCGATCGTCGGCGTTTCCGGCGTCGGCCTGACGTTGCGCGAAGCATTTCAGGGCTGTATCGGCGAAGGAATCGAATACCTGTCTCAACTGCAGGCGGCGACCGACCTCTTGCGCCAGCCTGGCGTCGACGAATGGAACAAAAAACTCGGTCCCAACGCGCTGGCATTGGTTGCGGACCTGTTGGAACGCCGCATGCAACCCGAGCGAGCGCTCTCCTGGTGTTGCGCAAGGAGGATGACCGACGGGGAAGAGGCGTGGCTCCCTGCCGACATCTGCTTACGGCGTCCGCCGGCGCAGCGCGATTTCGTGCCGCCATCTCCATTGAGCATCGGATCGGCAGCTGGTCCATCACCAGATGCGGCGGCGCTGCACGGCCTCTTGGAATTGATCGAGCGCGATGCCACGAGCCTGTGGTGGCGCGGTGGTCAACTGCCGCGCTCCATTCCGCCGCAGCACCAAGCCCGGGTCGTGGCGGAAGATGTGCTGCGCCAACTCCGGCAAGGCGCATCGATGCCGCGCCGATCATGGCTGCTTGACATCACGACGGATATCGGTGTCCCCTGCGTCGTCGCCGCTTCGTGCCGGGCGGATGGTTCCGGATTTGCTTTCGGCCTCGCCGCACGGCCAGCACTGGAGGCCGCGGCCCGCTCCGCAATCGTGGAAATGTGTCAGCTTGAACTCGCCGATGCCGTCGTTGCAGCCAAACGAAACGAGCGCGGAGATGATGCGCTCAACGCCCAGGATCGTATCCATCTGCGGCGCGCCGCGATCGATACCGATCAGTGCAGATTGTTGCACCCGGTCGAAGGACAAGCGACTCATCTTCGGTTTCCCGCAACTGAAGCGGGCGACATATTTGAGTTAATCGTACAGCGTTTGAATGAACTGCAAATCGAGACATTCTGTATCGATTTGACGCGCCAACGCTTCACGATTCCGGTGATCCGCGTCATCGCCCCCGGCCTGCAGCTTGAGCCATCCGAAATCGTCACAGCCAGGTTGCAGGAAATGATTGCCCGAACAGGTGGTGGCGCAACCTATACCGGGGGTGTCGGTTTGATATAGACTAGCCGGTATTACCACCGGTTTTGGAAACCGTTACATGCCGGTCAGCGTGAACGCCATAGCAGCAGACGATACCGCGGAAGCGCCTGAAAGCGCGCTGCGTCTGTCCGTGTCGCTGGTCGGGCGGCTCGGCGTGCGGGTCAACGGCCGGCCCGTCGAACTTCGAACCCGCAAGGCCGGTGCGGTTCTCAGTTACCTTGCACTGTCGGAGGCGAAGCAGGAGAGCCGCGAGCGGCTGGTCGGCCTGCTCTGGAGCCGGTCTGACGAAGAGAAGGCGCGTGCCTCGCTGCGGCAGGTGGTTCGCGAACTGCGCTCGATGCTCGAGGAGGCCGGCTATGACGGCTTCGTCGCCGAGCGGCTGATGATCGGCCTCGACGTTGCGCGCATAGAAGTCGACATCGAAAGCGTGATCAAGCTCGCGGAAGGTGGCCGCGTTCACCCGCTGCTGCTCGACACGCCGCAGCTCGACGGGCGGTTGCTCGAAGGAATGGACGATCTGGATCCTTCGTTCCGGGTCTGGGTGCTGGCCAAGCGGCAGACCATCCATGAACGGCTGATGCGAAATCTCGACGAAGGCCTCATCTCGCCGGGCGTTCCCGGCGACACCAAGAGAAGGATCGCGGCGGCCATCGTCAATCTCGACCCGACGCATGAATATGCCTGTCGCTATCTGATGAGGGCGCATGCGGAAGAAGGCGATACGGCCGCCGCGCTGCGCATCTACAAGGCGTTGTGGGATCTGCTGGACCGCGATTACGCGATGGAGCCTTCGGCGGCGACCGAAGAGCTCGTCGCCAACATCAAGCTCGGCATTCTGGAGCGCGCGCCGACCGATCGGGCCGCGTCGGCCGCAAACGACGAATTCGCC
>CADEDX010000190.1:0-8992 GCA_902826195.1 uncultured Bradyrhizobium sp.
TATCGTTGAGGATTCGGAACTCGATCGGATCCAGCCCCAGCTTCTCAGCCATCTCGTCCATTGCGATCTCAAGTGCCATCAGGCCGGAAGCCTCGCCCGGCGCGCGCATCGCGTTGCCTTCCGGCAGGTCGACGGTGGCGAGGCGCATCGCTGTCAGCCGGTGCGAGCCTGAGTAAAGCAGCCGGGTCTGATCAGTAGCCGTTTCCGGCTTGCCGTCGGGCAGATTGCCGGACGCGCTTTCGTGCGCAATGGCCGTGATCTTCCCGCCGGGTGTCGCGCCGATCCGGATCCGCTGGATCGTGGCCGGGCGATGCGTCGTGTTGTTGGCGATCATCGGGCGCGCCAGCGATACCTTCACGGCGCGTTTGGCCGCGCGCGAAGCCAGCGCGGCCAGTACCACATCCGCACGGATGAACAGCTTGCCCCCGAACCCGCCGCCGATATAGGGCGAATCCACGCGAAGATTCTCCGGCGTTATGCTCAGCGCCTTGGCGAGATCCCGCTTCGCCCAGGTGATCATTTGGTTCGACGTCCAAAGGGTAAGCTTTTCGCCTTGCCATGAGGCGATCGTGGCAAACGGCTCCATCATCGCGTGACTCTCGTCAGGCGTGGTATAGGTTTCGTCGAGCTTGATCGGCGCATCGTTGAAGGCCTGCTCGAAATCGCCGACCCTGTGCTCCGCAGGCGACCCGCTGCCCTCGCCACTTTCGGAGCCGACGAGCGGCGCCTGCTTGGCCTCGGCAGCAAGATCGTATTTGCCCGACGTCGGCGTATAGTTCACGCGAACAAGTGCTGCCGCGGCACGGGCCTGTTCGAAGGTTTCCGCCACGACAATGGCGATCGCCTGATGATAATGCTGAACCTCCGCGCCGCCGAACAGAAAGGCGATGTTCATCGCCCCCTTTGCCAGCCGGGGCATGTCGAGCGTGGTGACGACGGCAATGACGCCGGGTGCTGCCTTCGCGGCTGACGTATCCATCGTATGGATGCGCCCCTTGGCGATCGCGCTACCCAGGACGTAGCCATAGGCCTGATTGCTGGCGACGTCGTGACGCTCATAGGCGTACGGCGCGGTTCCCGTGGTCTTTAAAGGTCCGTCGACGCGATCGGTGGCACGACCGACGACCTTGAGCCGATCAATCGGATTGGTGGTGGCGGGAGTGTCGAACTTCATGGTTCAGCCTTTGACTTCTGCGAGGACGGACGCGACCGCGCGTTCAACAAGCGTCAGCTTGAATGCGTTGTCTTTGGTCGGCTTGGCGTCGGCAAGCAGGCCCGACACGAAGGCCCGGGCTCCGTTGGCCAACGCCTTCTCGGCACCCTCGACCCGCCATGGCTTGTGGGCCACGCCGCCGACGGCGACCTTGCCCGAGCCATCTCGTTGCACGACAGCGGCGACCGACACCAACGCAAAGGCGTAGGAAGCGCGATCGCGCACCTTCCGATAGATGTGCGTTCCGCCGACGGGTTTGGGGAGCGTTACCGCCGTGATCAGTTCGCCCGGCTCGAGCGCCGTTTCGATGTGGGGTGTATCGCCCGGCAGGCGATGAAAGTCCGCAATAGGGATGGTCCGGGTCTGCCCGTCCGGGCGTAAGGCCTCGACCACCGCATCGAGCGCCCGCATCGCAACGGCCATGTCGCTTGGATGGGTCGCGATGCAGGCATCGCTTGAGCCGATCACGGCAAGCGAGCGCGTCACCCCACCGATGGCCGCGCAGCCGCTGCCAGGGCTTCGTTTGTTGCAGGGTAGATTGGTGTCGTAGAAGTATGGGCAGCGGGTCCGCTGCAACAGATTGCCGGCGGTTGTCGCCTTGTTGCGCAGCTGCCCCGAGGCGCCTGCGAGCAACGCCCGCGACAACAAGCCGTAATCCCGCCGAACCTTCTCGTCGGCGGCCAGCGCCGTGTTGCGGACCAGGGCGCCGATCCGCAGCCCACCCTCGGATGTCCGCTCGATCCTGTCGAACCCGAGCCCATTGAGGTCGATCAGGTGCGCAGGCGTCTCGATCTCCAGCTTCATCAGGTCGAGGAGGTTCGTGCCCCCGGCAATAAACTTTGCGTCGCTCGTACTGGCGATCGCGGTGGCTGCGGCTGCAGGCGACGCCACCTTCTCGTAGGTGAACGATCTCATGCCGGCCTCCCGGCAACTTCGGTAATTGCCTCGACAATGTTGGAATAGGCACCGCAGCGACAGATATTGCCGCTCATCCGTTCGCGCAGCTCTGCCTCGTTGAGATCGATCGCCCCCATCAAACTGCCGCTGACATGGCTGGGCTGCCCCGCCTTGATTTCGTCAAGCACAGCGACGGCAGAGCAAATCTGTCCGGGTGTGCAATAGCCGCATTGAAAGCCGTCATGCTTGATGAACGCGGCCTGCATCGGATGCAGGTTTCCCGGCGTGCCAAGTCCTTCAATGGTAGTGACGCTGCTGCCTTCATGCATGACGGCCAGAGTGAGACAGGAGTTGATGCGCTGGCCATCAACAATTACCGTGCAAGCCCCACACTGGCCGTGGTCGCAGCCTTTCTTGGTTCCTGTTAGATGCATGTGCTCCCGTAATGCGTCGAGCAGCGTGGTTCGCGTGTCGAATTCCATGCTGCGAGAGGCTCCGTTGACAATCATGCCGACTTTTGTGGTCACGGGCTCGGAGGCCGCCGGACCCATCGGGAGTGGCTTCTGCGCGCGAGCCGAACCCGGAGCGGCGCCGGCAGCAACGGAGGCGCCGGCGACAATCAGAAGATTGCGCCGGGAAATGTGGGGATCACCAGTATTGCTCATGTCTCATTCCTTCCGCGGCGGCCTGTCGCCCCAAATGCATTTTCCAAGGCAATGTCACTCGGCCGAGAATGGAAGTTTTCAAGACAAGGTTGGTTGCAGAGCACCGCTCGGATAACTGGTCGCATTCCCGCGATCTGTCCGTGAGTGCGGCGTATGGGCGCAGCTGGACGCTCCCGCGAGGCGATCGGTCCTGGACAATCAAGCGCTACGAAGACCCTTAGAGACAAAGGCGTCGAGCAAATCGGTATGGCGCGACAAGGAAGACGGCAAGTTGGCGCACTGGAAGCATCCGGGAATACGGCGTCAGCGATCGATAGAAGCCATCTGAGGCCGTCGACGAAAACTGTCGATCGCACGGTTCGAAAGCGCCAGCGCCCGCCCCTCTCCCTTCAGGATTTGCGTCTTGATATTCCGGAGCAGAAATTCTGCTGCCTGCTCTCGATCGTCGATCTCGCCGACCCCGTCCAGGAAATCCCAGGCGATTTGCAGCGAGTTCTCGACGAGCGGTGGTAGTTGATCTGCCATGGCAGTCGAACGTCGCGCGGGCTCCGCCGTTCCAAAAGCCAAATCCTTGCATAACCAGGCATTCGCGCCGGGAAAAGATGCCTGTTCTCCCGATAGCGCATCCGCCGCACGCAATTCGCTACCGATTGGGGCGAATTCGCAATGCGGTTTCATTGCCCATGGTTTGGCTCAATAGCATTTATTCAGAGCTTCCCACCGAGTTGCCGACTGACGTTCCGGGGAACGGGCGTGCGGCCGACCGGCCAAACAACGATTAAGGATATTGTCGTGCGCTTCATCCGTTCTTCCAGCTTCATCGCCGCTTCTGTGCTGGCGGCATCCCTGCTCATTGGCACAAGCAGCGCGATAGCCGCTGCATGGCCAGACCGCGCCATCAAGTTGGTCGTGCCGTTTCCTCCCGGCGGCGCCGCCGATACGGTTGCTCGCGTCTTCGCCGAAAAGCTGACCGAAGCCCTCAAGCATCCCGTCGTGATCGAAAACAAGGCCGGTGCAGGCACCGCCATTGCCGCAGAAGCGGTGGCCAGCGCGGAGCCGGACGGCTACACCTTGTCGTTAGCTCCTGCCGGGCAGCTCACCATCTTGCCGCACATCAACAAGGCGATCAGGTACGACCCCTTCAAGAGCTTCGCGCCGATCTCGAACCTGGCGACCGTCCCTTACGTGCTGGCAGCCAGCCCGGACACGCCGGTCTTGGACGCCAAGGAACTCGTCGCCGTAGCGAAGAGGGATCCCGGCAAGTTGACGTATTCGTCTTGCGGCCCTGGAACGCTCTGCCACCTGAGTGGTGAACTTTTCGAGCACCAGACCGGCACGAACCTCCTGCATGTGCCGTTCAAGGGCAGTGCCCCGGCGGTCAATGCGCTGCTGGGCAACGTCGTAAATCTTTCGTTCGACACTCTCACGGTGCTGGCGCCGCAGATCCGCGACGGCAAGGTAAAGGGGCTGCTCGTCACCAGCCGCGAGCGCTCGCCGCAGCTTCCAGACGTGCCGACAGCGGCCGAGGCCGGCGTTTCCGACTTCGTCGTGGATTCCTGGTTCGGCCTCGCAGCACCTGCGGGTACGCCGGTCGAGATCGTCCAGCGCCTGAACGCCGAAGTCGTCCGCATCGGTAACCTACCCGACGTGCGCGCCCGGCTCGAAGCGCAGGGACTGCGTGTCACGACGTCGACGCCCGAAGGCTTCGCCGACACCATCAAGACGGACCACGGCCGTTGGGGCAAAGTTATCAAGAATTCCGGCGTTGAAGTCTTTTAACGACCTCAGGTCCTGACGCCCGTCGTTAGGAACATTGGGCGTTAAATCGGCTTGGTCACGCACACTGACGCAAAGGAATGCTCGATGTTTAAGACGGTTGGACTTGCTGCCGCCCTCGCCATGACCATGACCTTCGCGTACGCGCAGGGATACGGTAACTCCACGACTGGTACGGGCGGGCCGGACGCGAACATGACTTCTGGCGGAGCCATGAATGGCCCCATGAATAGTGACAGCAATGCTCAGCGAAACGACGGAATGTCCGGCACTGTCGGCATGAGCCGGTCTCGTCCGACCTCGGGAGATGCGTCCACCTCAGGGGCACCGACCGCTGCTGGTGTGAACAGCCGAGGCGACATGACGGAACCGGGCGCAGTCAAGGATGGCGTTAACGGCCGCTGAGCAGCGCGACCGTACAAGAGCCCCGCATTTCGCGGGGCTCTTTGCGCTCACCTCTTTTTGATTAGCGCTCGTTTCGATTAGCGCTCGCCGATATCAAATTTAAAACTGCCTCGCTGACAACATTACTTTCCCGTAATTGCATTGAGCTCAGGCTCTTAGAGCCTATTTCTGGTTTGTACAGGATGCGCAATCCCCTGTCCGCAAATACCAAGCGTCCGGTCCCCGGACTTGTCTTTTTGACATCCTTCGAACCTGGCCCTGCCTCATGGCCATAGAGGCGATGCTGATGGCTACCCGTTTGTATCACATTCAACGTTGGTCTGAAGAAGATGACCGCCTGCTTCGTACCATGTGCGAAACTGGAAAGAGCCTGACGCTGATGACCGCTCGTCTGAAGCGACCGATGACAGCGATCAGGGCCAGGGCGGAGGACCTGGGGCTTGGCATTGCCGGGACACACATCGGAAAACGGAAGCGACGCTAGTTGCCTTGCCTACGCAAAAAGGCGGATCGGAAAAAAGGAACTTTCTTTCTCGCGGACGGTCTACCTCGGCTCCGGTCTCACGCCCCCAAGCCCGACCGGTAGAAGGCGGCTCCAGCTCTCTTCCCAGACTGGAGCCGTTTCTAACTGGGATATGGCGTCGCCGGTCCCGCCGGCTGCCAGTGAAGACCGTCTTCCTTCCGGGGTTGAGATGGCTGGGCGCAGTAGCCCCGCGCGGCGTCATGACAGCACTTCAACAAGCCGATCGATGAGCTCGACCTGACCAGGCAGGATCTTCAAGCGCGCCGTCTCCAGATCGAACCACTCGACGCGGTCTACCTCCGGAAAGGCCTGGTGCCGACCGCTCTTCGGGGGCCACTCGATCTCGAAGGTATTGCTCGATAGCGACGTCTTATCGAAGTCGGTCTCGCCGCAGAAGGCGATCACCCGCTTGCCGCCGCGCTGCTGGACCTCTGCCAAGGGCTGCAACGAGCCTATGCAGGCTGCCGGACCGAGTTCTTCGGCGAATTCGCGTCGGGCCGTTTGTTCAGGATCTTCCGAAGCGTCGAGTTCCCCTTTTGGAATCGACCAGGCCCCCTCGTCTTTCTTGCGCCAGAACGGCCCGCCGGGGTGGACCAGCAACACTTCAAGGCCGCGCGTGCCACGTCGATAGGCCAGTATGCCGGCGCTCACCTTCGGTCTTGCGGGAGTTCGCCTGGGGACTGGCACGCTTTTCCTCAGCTTAGCGGTATCAATGGGGCTTATCCGGTAACCCGGTCTTCCCTGGCATCAAATGAGCCGCCGATGCACTCGGCGAGATACTTTGCCGTTCGGCTTCGGGGATCAGTAGCGACCTGTGCCGGCGGACCTGCTGTGACGATCTTGCCGCCCTCGTCGCCCGCGCCCGGTCCGATGTCGATGATCCAGTCGCTGGCCGAGGCGACGGACATGTCGTGCTCCACGACGATGACGGTGTTTCCCCCTTCGACGAGCCCGTCAAGTTGCTTCATCAGCTTCGCCACATCGGACGGGTGCAGCCCCGTGGTTGGTTCATCGAGCACGTAGAGCGTGCCGCCGCGCTGCGCCCGCTGCAATTCCGTGGCAAGCTTGACGCGCTGCGCCTCCCCTCCCGACAGTTCGGTAGCGGACTGGCCGAGCCTGATATAGCCGAGGCCGACCTCGCGGAGGACACCCAACGAGCGCCGTAGCGCATCGTCATCGGCGAAAAAGTCGAAAGCTCCATCGACCGTCATCGCCAGCACGTCGGCGATCGACCTGTCGCGTATTCTGATCTCCAGCGTTTTGGCGTTGTACCGCGCGCCCTTGCAGGTTGCGCAAGGCGCATAAACGCTCGGAAGAAAGAGCAGCTCGACGCTGACGAACCCTTCGCCCTGGCATGTTTCACAGCGACCTTTGGCGACATTGAAGGAAAATCGGCCGGCATCGTAGCGCCGGGCGCGCGCCTGCTTCGTGGCGGCGAACAGCTCGCGTACATGGTCGAGCAGCCCGGTGTAGGTCGCGAGGTTCGACCGCGGCGTGCGGCCGATCGGCTTCTGGTCGACGACGACAAGCCGCTTGATCACGTCGAGGCCTTCGGCGATCTCGCCGCCCAGCGTCTCGACCGCGGCCTCGAGACCGTCGTCACCATCGCTGATCTCCCGGCGCTGGCCCAGTTCGTCCCCGACGGCGTCCACCAGGAACTGGCTGATCAAGGTCGATTTTCCTGACCCTGATATTCCGGTGACGCACGTGAATATGCCGAGCGGAATGTCCACGTCGATGCGATCGAGGTTGTTGCGGGTTACTCCCCGAAGCTTCAGCCACTCGGTGGGAGAACGTGTTTTCCTGACGCGCCTGCCGGTCTGACCGAACAGGTAGGGTCGCGTTCGCGACGCCTTGACGTCGGCGAGGCCCGACAACGGTCCGCTGTAGAGTATCCGGCCGCCGTGCTCGCCGGCGTCCGGTCCAACGTCGACGACCCAGTCCGCCCGCCGGACGATGTCAAGTTCATGCTCCACGACGAACAGCGAATTGCCGGAAACCTTCAGGCGCTCCAGCGCCCGCAGCAGCGCCTCGGTGTCCGCCGGATGCAGGCCTGCCGATGGCTCGTCGAGGACGTACACGACCCCGAACAGGTTCGATCGGACCTGTGTCGCCAGGCGCAGCCTCTGCAGTTCGCCCGGAGACAGCGTCGGCGTGCCGCGTTCCGGCGTCAGATAACCCAGCCCGAGGTCAAGCAGCACCTCCAGACGCGCTGCCATGTCTTCGATGATCCGCTGCACGACCAGTGCCTTTTCGGGATGGCTATTGTCGGTCACGCCATGTGCGTGCGATCGGAGCAGTTCGGTCAAGCCCTTGAGCGGCAACCGCGAGATATCAGCGATGTCCATGCCGGCGAAAGTGACCGATAGGGCTTCGGGCTTTAGCCGCTTGCCCTTGCAGACCGGGCAATCCGAACTCGACAGAAACCGCGACACGCGACGCTTCATCATCGCGCTCTGCGTCGTGGCAAACGTCTGCAAGACGTATTTGCGAGCTCCCGTGAAGGTGCCCTGGTAGCTCGGCTCCTCCTTACGCTTCAGGGCGCGCTTCGTCTCCGCCGCGCTGTACCCGGCGTAGACGGGCACCGTTGGCTGCTCGTCGGTGAACAGGATCCAGTCGCGGTCCTTCTTCGGTAGTTCTCGCCATGGGCGATCCACGTCGTAGCCAAGGGTCACGAGAATATCCCTCAGGTTCTGACCTTGCCATGCGCTCGGCCACGCGGCGATCGCCCGTTCACGGATGGTGAGGGTGTCGTCGGGCACAAGCGTGCGCTCGCTGACCTCGTGGACCCGGCCGATGCCATGGCAGTTCGGACAGGCGCCCTCGGGCGTGTTCGGCGAAAAGGACTCCGCATAGAGCAGCGGCTGTTTGCGCGGATAGTCGCCGGCGCGCGAATAGAGCATGCGCAGCAGATTGGACAATGTGGTGACACTGCCGACCGAGGATCTCGTGGTCGGCGAACCGCGCTGCTGCTGCAAAGCCACCGCCGGCGGCAGACCTTCCACGGAATCAACCTCGGGAACTGCCATCTGGTGGAAAAGCCGCCGGGCGTACGGAGAGACCGACTCAAGATAGCGACGCTGCGCTTCCGCATAGAGCGTCCCGAAGGCCAGTGACGACTTTCCGGACCCGGAGACGCCGGTGAACACCACGAGCGCATTACGGGGAATGTCGAGCGAGACGTCCTTGAGATTATGCTCTCGCGCGCCACGGACACGAACGAAGCCGTCATCAAAGTCCAGTCTGCCCTCGCCGCCCACCAGTTCGTCCATGCAGCCTCCTCGGCGCACGCAATAGCTCGCGCAGTGGCCGATGATGAAGAAGTCCCCGAGAAATAACCCGTTCCGTATCGGATTCAGCGGATTCAAGGAATCGCGTTTGCCGGAATTGGAACCGATAGCTTCGCCGCTTGTTTGCTCCCGACCGAACAGACAGGGAACTAAAATGACCAATCGTGCCGAGCAGATTTTCAAACGCCAGTTCCGGTTCGGACTGGGCGGCGTATCGCTCGGC
>CADEDX010000190.1:9002-10943 GCA_902826195.1 uncultured Bradyrhizobium sp.
ATGAGACCGCGGAGGAAACTCTCGAAGCGGCCTGGGCGGTCGGCATACGCTATTTCGACGTCGCTCCCTGGTACGGGTTCGGACTATCGGAGCGCCGCTTCGGGCACTTCCTGCACAACCAGAAACGCGAAGACTATCTGCTCTCTTCCAAGGTCGGTAAGCTTTTCAAGGCCTCAAAAAGCAACCGGCATGCCGACTTTTATCCGCTCTCGGATTCCCCAAACGACATCGTGTTCGACTACACCGCCGACGGTGTGCGCCGTTCGATCGAGGATAGCCTGCAGCGCCTCGGCGTCGACAGCCTGGACGTGGCGTTCGTGCACGACATCTCCCCGGACTTCGCGTTCTTTCCCAATGGCTGGGAGGAGCAGTACGAAATTGCCCGCAAAGGCGCGTTTCCGGCGCTCTCGAAGTTGCGCGACGAAGGCATCATACGGGCGTGGGGCATCGGGGTTAACACGCCGCTACCGATCCACAAGGTAATGGAGGATGCCGATCCCGACGTCTGCCTGTGCGCCCGGCAGTATTCGCTGATTGATCATGCCGACGCCGTGAAAAGCCTCTTTCCGGCCGTGCGCAGCAAGAACGTATCGCTGGTGATCGGCTCTGCGCTCAACGCCGGGTTCATCTCCGGCAGCCCGCGCTACAACTACGGCAAGGAAAACTTCAAGATCCCCGCGGCGGTGCTCGAAAAGCGCGAGAAGCTCCGTGCGGTGGCCGCCCGCTACGGCGTTGACCTGCGAACCGCCGCGCTTCAGTTCTCGGCGGCGGCCGATGTCGCGGTCGCGCTCATCGTCGGCGCGCGAAGCGCTCAACAGATCCAGGAGGATTATAATTCGCTGCAGGCCAAGATCCCATCCGAATTCTGGGCTGAGCTCAAGCAGCAGGGTTTGATCGAGGCAGAAGCGGCCCTCCCGGATGCGCCCGCCTGAAAAACGAGCTCTGTAACAGTCCACCGTTCTTGGGGGCTGACGCCTCCGCGTCGATGCCCGAGATTAACCTGCGGTCGACCTCGGTCCGGTTCACGAAGCACGGCGCGGCGTTTTCCATGCCGTCGACCGACGCGCCACTGGCGAGGCGTTGCTCCAGCCTTCATTGAATATTCTCGTCAAAGTCGCTGTCTCGTCTGCTCCAGGAACATCGCAAAGGCAGAGAAGTTTAAAATAGCGAAAACGTGCAAACCGGAAGCACGCCGCGGAGTCGGACACCGGCAATTATTGTCCGGGCCGATGAAACAGCCGGCTATGGCGGAATGCTGAATGGAAGAACTGTCAATTCTCAGAACGTTCGCGGCAGTGACGACAGTTCTGGCAGCGGCCCTTGTGGCTGCCAACGTGAATGCGCGGATCACTGTCGCCGGCTTCATGATATTTATCGTTGCGTCGGTGGCATGGATGGCTGACGGTTGGCTGGAGACCAAAGCGTCTCTCGTCATCCAAAACGTCATCCTTCTTCTCATCAACGTGATCGGCGTCTGGCGCTGGTTTCCCAGGGCCGAGAAGGAAATCAGGAGCTGACAAGCTTCAATCGCACAATCCGTCACGGCGCAGAAAGTACTTGTTGATCGCGACCGCCGCCTGCGCGCCCTCTCCGATGGCCACCGCGACAAGAAGAACATCGCGCGAGACGTCGCCCGCAACGTATACCCCCGGAACACTGCTTTCTTCCGTGGCGGGATCGATCACAACGCCACCCTTTTCATTCCGCTCGCATCCAAGATTTTTTGATAGGTCTGACGCCTGGTGGCAACCCGTCGAAAAGAACAGGCCGGAGCGAAAGAGCGGTGCTCCGGTTTCGAACAGGATACTCGTCAGCTCTCCATTCGTTCCTTGCAAACATTTAATCCGCTCGGACCGCAGGGGAATTTTGTTCGCTGCAAGCTTCCTAGCCACCTTCGCGCTTACCTCTGTACCGTCGCTACAGACGACGACATCGGACATC
>CADEDX010000191.1:0-3308 GCA_902826195.1 uncultured Bradyrhizobium sp.
AGGATGTCACAACGAAAGATCCGGTCGTTCTGATCGAGGGCAAGTTGGATATTTCATTCGTGTTCGGGCGCTTCGCGCCGGATGGCGCCCTCTCATGGTCCGCGAGTTGGGCTGGCGAAAAGGCGTTGCCCCAATATGTCCGGCTAAACCTGCGGGACCGCGCTACCGGTACCAATCTGCTAGGCGAAGCCGATTTTGTCATCCGCGCCAATGCTCCGGCGGCCTGCGGGCAAGCGGACGCGGCGGTCGCTTGTCTGTCCATCGCGACTTCGACACAGGGCAACGTGTCCGACCCGAAAAGGCAAGTGCGATGAAACGCGGCGATCCGCGCAGTGGCGTGATTTTGGTGACCGTGCTTTGGTCGATCGCGCTGCTGTCGGCACTTGCGATGGCGGCGTCGGTCACCTTCCGCGGGTTTGCGGGCGTGATGGCGGTGGAGCGCGATCGCGTGCAGGGCGCTGCGCTGCTCTCGGCCGGGCTTGAGACGGCTGCCGGCATCATCAACACGCTGGGAGATGCCCCGCTACTTGATAGCGAAGCCAACGTCAGCCTGGCCACCGGTTCGGTCCGGTCGCGCCTCACCGACGAGGGCGGCCGCATCGACGTTGGAAAAGCGCCAGCCGAAGTTATCGCGGCGCTCTTGCGCTCCGTCGGCGCTTCGCAGGCCGCGGCGAGCGACGTCGCCCAACGCATCGTTGAACGACGCAATCCCGGCAGTATGCCCCGTCCGAACGTGGCGCTTGGGTCGACCAATAGCTGGACCGGGACGCAACAAATGCGGCAGCCATCGACGCCGGAAATGGGGTTGCCATTTTCCGACTTGCGGCAGCTCCAGCTCGTTCCAGGAATGCGTCCGGAGTGGGTCGCAGGCATTGCGCCGCTTGCGACCGTATTCGGCAGCGAAACAGTAAATCCACTCACCGCTCCACCGGGAGTCATCGCGGCACTTCCCGGGGTTGCGAAAGGTCAGGCCGACGCGTTTATCAGGGCGCGCCGCAGCTCTTCGGCGGATGTCGAGCGGCTAGTGCGGCTGATAGAACCGGCGCGAAAATACCTGGCGGTCAAGCCGGTGCGCGTGGCTTCGGTGGAACTCATGGCCGAACTTGCAAACGGCTATGCCGCTGCCGCTCGGTCGGTGATCGTCGTGCTGCCGCAGGATAGTCTACCCTATCGCGTACTTGTCTGGACCCCGGTACCATCCCCAAGGCTCCTCTAACGGATCGTCTGAAAGCTCAAGGGCAAAGTCATGCGCATCGCCGCTATCTGGAAGCGATGGATCGAAGTCCTCGCGACACTGTTTTTGTCCTGGCGTGACAGCGGGCGCGAACGTCGTTCGCTGATTGTTACGCGCGAGAACGGACATATCGTGGTTCGGCGAGCCGAGCCGACCGGAGATGCAATGCTACGCGACGCGCAGGCAGGAAACATTCTGGCGACCTTGACCCCTGGGACGGAAATTTCCGAAGATATCCGGCGCGCGGCCCACAACAGTTTTGTCGTTCTCGAATTCCCTCCCGACAAAGTTTTCGTACGGCGAATAACCGTGCCGGCGCAGGCGCGCAAGTTTCTGGCTGGAGTCATCCGAAATCAGATCGAGCGGCTGTCGCCGTGGCCGGCCAATGATGTCGTGTACGGGTTCGCTGCCGAAGCGGGCACGGGAGACGCTGCGGCATTGGAGGTACGAATTGTCATGGCGGCGCGTAGTGATGTCGACGTGGCGCGTCACGATCTGGCCGCGCTCGGCTTGCCGGTTGATCGGGTCGTGGCGCGCGACACGGAAAGCAAATTCATCGACGAAGTAGCCGACTCGGTAACGCTGTGGTCGCGTCTCGCAGACCCGTCGCGCGACGGCGTTGAAGGCATGGCCCGAAAAATTGGTGCGGGAATTGCGGCCTCGGTAACGGCAAGTGTCGCTCTGAGTGTCTGGGCGTTGGCGTCGGCAGCCTCCATTGGAGATGAGGGTGAGGGCATGGCCGCCCGCTCCAAGGTCTTGCAGAAGCAGGTTCAAACAGGGCGTACTGCATCCTCTATGGCATCGATGCCACCGGCAGAACGAGCGTGGGTTTCAAAGGAGATGTCGACATCCAGCGTAATCGTGATGGAGGCGTTGTCCCGGGCTCTGCCCGATTCCGCCTATCTCACTGAAATTCGCCTGGAAAAGGAAAACCTACGGATTGTCGGGCTCGCCGACGATGCTCCCGGATTGCTGGCGCCACTCGAGAAATCCAAGCATATGACCGACGTTCGTTTCTTTGCACCGATGGCGCGAGGGCCGGACGGAAAACTTTTCAGGTTTTCGATCGAGGCGCGCGTCCAGCCGCACATCAAGATCGGGGAGGACTGAGGCATGCTTGGGCTCGATCGTGAGCAGGCAATTTCCGTCGCGGCTTTTGTTCTGTTGCTTCTGGTGTCGGTTTCCGTGATGGGGATGTCGCTTCAGGCGCGCGCCGATGCCGTGCGGGAGAGTTCCGAACGTCGTGAGATGCTCTCGCGCCTCGAAGCCAAGCTGCGGGTAAACGCAGGCCGGCCGACCGCCGCGCCGCCTGCCGCATTCCTCGATGCATCGACCCCAGGCCTGGCCAGCGCCCAATTGCAATCATATCTCGGGCAGCTGGCCGGCGACAAAAATGCGAGCCTCGTTTCATCTGGCGGCGAAGCTACCAAGCGCGACGACACACCTGATACGGTCCGCGTTCAGGCCACGCTCGATATGAACCTGCAGTCGTTGCGCGCGGTGCTGTATCAGCTTGAAAGCGGAACGCCGTACGTTTTCGTGGACGCGTTGTCGGTCCAGCCGATCAACGCAGCAGCGGGGCGCTCCGTCGAAGACCCGCTTCTGCGGACCACTCTAAGCCTTCGGGCGCTTTGGCGGCGAGGTGCGCCGTGAGACATTCGCGACCGTGGACGGCATTTATCCTTCTGCTGCCCCTGTCGGCGTTGGTGTTCAGCGCCGCCGCAAGGACCGAAGAGCAAGGACTGGCAGCTAAGCCCCTCGCCAATCCCGTCGCGGCACAACCGCTGGAGCAACTGCCCGCCATCGTCGATCGCTCGCTGTTTTCGCCAAGCCGTCGTCCTCCTGCGGCGCCGCCGCCGGTTGTGCAGGCGCCCGCGGTGTCTGCGCCGCCGTCCGCGCCGCCCAACATTGTTCTCTTAGGGGTGGTGATGGACGGCCAAAACGCCCGCGCCGTTATTCGCGTCGGCGCGGACAATAGATTGTTGCGCGCGCAGATGGGCGACGATATCGACGGTTGGAAAGTAGCCCAAATCGATGGGCGCAAGGTGGTTCTGGCTTCGCCTGACGGCCGCTT